>JAEUQS010000689.1 GCA_016789625.1 Acidobacteriota bacterium
TGTGGCCCTTCACGGCGTCGTCGTTCTTGGACGCCGCCGTGTTGAGGGGCTGCGTGCGCGTGCAGCCGTCGCGGTAGACGGCGATGGACATCAGCCCGAGCTTCCAGCCCTGGAGGTACGTGTCGGCGATCTCCTCGGGGGTTGTGTCGCTCGGCATGTTGACGGTCTTGGAGATCGCGCCCGAGAGGAACGGCTGCACCGCGGCCATCATGCGCACGTGGCCCATGGGGGCGATGGTGCGCGTGCCGCCCATCGCCTTGAACGCGCAGTCGAACACCGCGAGGTGCCGGGGGTCGAGCCCGGGCGCGCCCTCGATCGTTCCCTTCTCGTCGATGTACTGGACGATGCGGCTGGCCGTCTCCACGGAGTAGCCGAGACGCGTGAGCGCGTGGGGCACCGTGTTGTTGACGATCTTGATGTTCCCGCCGCCCACGAGCTTCTTGTACTTCACGAGCGCGAGGTCGGGCTCCACGCCCGTGGTGTCGCAGTCCATCATGAAGCCGATGGTGCCGGTGGGCGCGAGGACGGTCGCCTGCGCGTTGCGGAACCCGTGCTGGCGGCCGCTCTCGAGCGTGACGTCCCAGACGCCGCGCTGCGCCTCGAAGAGATCGTGGGGAACGCCCGAGCGGTCGATCTCGTACGCGGCGTCGCGGTGCATGGAGATGACGCCGAGGAACGCGTCGCGGTTCGGGGCGTAGGCCGAGAACGTTCCGATCTCCGACGCGATGCGCGCCGAGGTGAGGAACGCCTGGCCGTGCATGAGGCTCGTGATGGCGGCGGCGTAGTGCCGGCCCTCGCTGCTGTCGTACGGGAGGCCGTTGAACATGAGCAGCGCGCCGAGGTTCGCGTAGCCGAGGCCGATGGGCCGGAACGCGTGCGAGTTCTTCTCGATCTGCGGCGTCGGGTACGAGGCCTCGTCGACGAGCATCTCCTGCGCGGCGAACACGACGTCCACCGCGTGGCGGAAGCGGTCCACGTCGAAGCCACCGTCGTCCTTGGCGAACTTCATGAGGTTCAGCGACGCGAGGTTGCAGGCCGAGTCGTCGATGAACATGTACTCGCTGCAGGGGTTCGACGCGTTGATGCGGTGCGTCGACTTGCAGGGGTTCCACTTGTTGATGAGCGTGTCGTACTGGATGCCGGGATCGCCGCACACCCACGCCGACTGCGCCATCTTCTTGAAGATCTCGCGCGCGTCGTAGGTGGTCACGGGCTCGCCGGTGAGGACGCCCTTCGTGGTGTACGTGGCGCCCTGCTCCACCGCGCGCATGAACTCGTCGTTCACGCGGACCGAGTGGTTGGCGTTCTGGAACGCGATGTTGCTGTAGACCTCACCGTTGAAGGAGCCGTCCCAGCCGGCGTCGATGAGATCCCACGCCTTGCGCTCTTCCTTCTCCTTGCACTCGATGAACTCGACGATGTCCGGATGGTCGACGTTCAGGATGACCATCTTGGCGGCGCGGCGCGTCTTGCCGCCCGACTTGATCGCCCCCGCGAAGCTGTCGAAGCCCCGCATGAACGACACGGGACCGGACGCGATGCCGCCCGAGGAGAGCGTTTCCATGGAGCCGCGCAGCGAAGAGAGGTTGGAGCCCGTGCCCGAGCCGAACTTGAAGAGCATGCCCTCGGTCTTGGCGAGGTCGAGGATCGACGCCATGGAATCGCCCACGGCGTTGATGAAGCACGCCGAGGCCTGCGGCTTCGGCTCGACGCCGACGTTGAACCACACGGGCGAGTTGAAGCTCGCCACCTGGTTCACGAGGATCGCGGCCAGCTCGTCGCTGAACGTGTCGCGGTCGGCCGACGTGCGGAAGTAGCCGTTCTTCACGCCGAAGCCCGTGATCGTGTCCACGACACGCCCGATGAGCTGGCGGACGGAGCGCTCCCGCTGGGGGGTGCCCGGCTTTCCGGCGAAGTACTTCTGGGCCACGATGTTCGTGGCCGTCATCGACCACGACTTCGGAACCTCGACGTCCTTCTGCTCGAAGAAGACCTCGCCCTTCTCGTTGGTGATGGCCGCCGTCCGCAGCTCCCACTCGAGCGCGTCGTACGGGTTGGTCACCCCGTCGGTGTAGACGCGGCGGAAGGTCAGACCGCGAAGGCCGGAACGGGTTGCCGTGGACTCGTCCGTCTCAGTGCTGGCGAGGTTTCCGTCGATCGCTTCCGGTCGCACGCATGCGCCTCCTCGTGAGTTCGTGGGGTCTGAGAGGGCCGTCTCGCCCCGGAAAAAAGCAAAGCTCGCGCCCGTTACCCCGGCTTCCGTGAGGTTGCCGAATCGCCGGAACTGTGGGGGTTTTTGGGAGCTCTTCTGGGTCGAAAAGCTTAGTCCCGACCCCGGGGGCCGTCAAGGGCTCGCCACAAGATTTTGTGCATGAAGTTCTCACGAGCACCATATCCTGTGGTGGGCTCATAACTTGCGTCTAAACTGCGCGAATCGTTTCCGGAGCGCTGAGGAAGCGGTCCGAAGGCAGTCGGCGCCGGAAAATTCCGGTGACGTTTTCGACGGGCCGTACGGGCGCTGGGCCTTTGCGATAAACTTTGAGCCGGAGCCTTCTATCGCAGGGCTCCGGGAGGAACACCGAAAATGTCCGAGACCCTCGCCGCCGACGCCGCTCCCGCGACCGTCCTCAGCGTCCCCAAGGA
>JAEUQS010000701.1 GCA_016789625.1 Acidobacteriota bacterium
GCGGCCAGCGGCTCGAGGACGAGCTCGATCACCTCGATGCCCGCGCGGTTGACGCAGGCCATGATGTTCTGTGTCGTCGAGACCGGCACCGTGACGACGTGGACGTCGGCCTCGAGGCGGCTCCCCACCATGCCGAGCGGATCCGAGACGCCGTCCTGCCCGTCGACGACGAACTCGCGTTTCAGAACGTGCAGGATCTCGAACTCCGCGGGAATGGGCGACGAGCGCGCGGCGTCGAGCGAGCGGGCGATGTCCTCCCGCGAGATCTCGCGGCTCTTCGCGGACACGGCCACGACCTGGCGGGAGTTGAAGGAGCGCACCTGCGGACCCGCGACGCCCACGACCGCGCGGTCGATACGCGCGCCCGCCATGAGCTCGGCTTCCTCGGTGGCCTTCTTGATCGCCTCGACCGTGGCCGGCACGTCGATGATCGCGCCCTTGCGGGCGCCCTTGTGGGTCGCGATGCCCTTGCCGATGACCTCGACCTTGCCGCCCGGTCCGATCGTCGCGATGAGCGCGCAGACCTTCGTCGAGCCGATGTCGAGGGCCACGGAGTATGGAAAGGTACGAGCCATATGTCCTCAGGTCTTCCCGTGTGAGGCGGCGTCTTTCGGCGGCGCCTTCAGCACGATGCGGTCGCGGAAGCGGAGATCGGCGAGCCCGGTGGGGAGCCCGTTCCTTTCGAGCTCGGGCACGAGGGCGAGATACGCGCGCCAGCGCGTGGCGGCGGCTCCGGGCAGGAGCGCGTCGTCGCCGAAGAGGAGCAGGCAGCGCGCGGAGCCGTCGACGGCGCTGAGCACCGTCCCCGCGACCTCGATCTCCGAGAGGCGCGCGGCGAGCGCCGGATCGTCGGCCGTGAGGCGCGAGAGAAGCTCCGTACCCCGGGCCACCGCCTCCTGCTCGGCCGCGCTCCCCGCCTCTTTGCCCTCACCCGCGTCGACGACGTCGATGACGATGAAGCGCTCCTTGCCCGAGAGGCTCCGGCCCTCGTACGGGCCGAGGAACGTGCCCGTGCGGTCCACCGTCCAGAGCGCGTCGCCCCGCCGCGCGAGCGCGAACGGCGGTCGCGCCACCACGGTCACCGCGAGCGTGTCGGGAACCACGCGGCGGGCCGCGACGCGGGCGGCCCACGGCTTGGCCGAGAGATCCAGCACCGCGGTGTCGAGATCGGCGAAGAGGAGCGGCTGGCCGAGGAGGTGATCGGTGATCGCCTCGGCCTCGGCGCGGCGCGACTCGGGCACGCCGTCGAGCACGATGCGCTTGATGGCGAACCGCGAGTGGTGCTTGAGGAGAAGGCCGGCGGCCCCCACGAAAGAGAGCGCGGCGAACGCCAGCGCGAGGCCACGGACGAGCGTGCCGAGCGGTCCCCGGCGGCGTGCGCGGAGGGGCGCCGGGGGCCGGTAGAAGGCCGACGGGGCGGCGCTCACGGCGCGGCCTCCATTGCCGCCGCGAGCCAGCGCTCGCCGAAGCGCAGCACGTCGCCGGCGCCCATCGTGAGGAGGAGGTCGTTGGGTCTCAGCGTCTCCTCGAGCGCCGCGGGAACCTCCTCGCGGGTCTCGACGAAGCGCGCGTGCCGGTGGCCGCGCTGTGTGGCGGCGTTCGCCACGAGCGCGCCGGTGACGCCCTCGAGGGGCGCCTCGCGCGAGCCGTACACGGGCATCACGAGGAGAACGTCGGAGCTGAGGAACGCGGCGCCGAACTCTTTGTGGAAGTCCCGTGTGCGGGAGAAGAGATGCGGCTGGAAGAGCGACACGACGCGCCTCTCGGGATACGCCTGGCGCGCGGCCGCGAGCGTCGCGGCGACCTCCGTGGGGTGGTGCGCGTAGTCGTCGATCACGACCACGCCGTCCCGCTCGCCCTTCCTCTCGAAGCGCCGCACGACGCCCGAGAACGAGGAGAGGGCCTCGGCGGCCACCGCGAACGGGATCTCCAGCTCGCGCGACACGGCCAGCGCGGCGAGGGCGTTCTTCACGTTGTGGAGGCCGGGGAGCGAGAGCGAGACCAGGCCCGCGGGCGTGCCGTCGAAGAGCGCGGTGAAGCGGGAGCCCTGCGCGGTGAGCGAAAGGTCGCGGGCCGAGACGTCGGCCTGCGGCGTCAGCCCGAACGTCACGACGCGGCGCGTGATGGCCGAGCGGATCTCCTGCACGTTCGGGTCGTCGAGGCCGAGGAGCGCCGCGCCGAAGAACGGCACGCTCCGCGCGAACCGCGTGAACGCTTCCTTGAGGTCCTCGATGCCCGAGTAGCAGTCCAGGTGCTCGAGGTCGATGTTGTTCACCACGGCCAGCACGGGGCGGAGCTCGAGGAACGACCGGTCGAACTCGTCGGCCTCGGCCACCAGGAATTCGCCCTTCCCGAGGCGCGCGTTCGTGCCGAGCTGCCGCACGCGGCCGCCCACGATCACGGTGGGATCCAGCTCTGCCGCGAGGAGGATCGCGCCGGTCATCGAGGTCGTCGTGGTCTTGCCGTGCGTTCCGGCGATCGCGATGCCCTGCTTGACCCGCATCACCTCGGCCAGCATCTCGGCCCGCTTGATGACGGGAGTCCCCACGGCCCGCGCGGCCTGGACCTCCACGTTGCCGGTGTCCACGGCCGAGGAGATGACGACGACGTCGGCGCCCGCGATCTGCTCGGCGCGGTGGCCCTCGGCGAAGACGCGGATGCCCTTCGTCTCGAGGTGCTCGGTGAGCTCGGACGACTTGAGGTCCGAGCCCGTCACCGTGAAGCCCACGCTCGCGAGAAGCTCGGCGAGACCCGACATGCCGATGCCGCCGATGCCGACGAAGTGCAGGCGTTTGACGCGCAGCAGATTCATGCGGCACCTCGCGCGGGTGTCTCGACTTCGAAGACGACGTCGCAGAAGCGGGACGCCGCGTCGGGCTTCGCGAGCGTGCGCGCGGCTTCCCCCATCGCTGCGAGCCGCGCGGGGTTCTCGACGAGCTCGCGAAGCAGCTTTGAAAGCACCTCGGACGAAGCGTCGCGCTCCTCGAGGACGAGCGCGCCGCCCGCGACCTCGAGCGCCCGCGCGTTCGCGAGCTGGTGGCCGTGGGTCGCCTGGGCGAACGGGATGAAGAGCGCCGGACGGCCCGAGGCCGCGATCTCGGCGACGGTCATCGCGCCCGAGCGCGACACGAGGACGTCGGCCGCCGCGAACGCGGACGGCGCGTCGTCGAGGAACTCGGCGACGGTGCCCGCGCCGAAGCCCGCGGTGGCATAGACCCGCTCGAGGTCGGCGGCGTCGAACCCGCGCCCGCGCTTCGCGCGGCCCGCCTGATGCGTCACGGTGAACTCGAGGCCCTCCGCGCGAAGCGCCGCGAGGGCCGGCGGCACGAGCCGGTTCAGGATCTCGGAGCCCTGGCTCCCGCCCACGACGAGAACGTGGAGACGCCGGGCCGCCGGCCGCGAGGAAAGGGCCGGGGCCGCGAAGAAGTCCTCGCGGACGGGGTTTCCCACAACCTCGGAACCGGGCAGCGCCGCCGAGGCCGTGCCCGTGACGACGCGCGTCGCGACGCGCGCGAGGAGGCGGTTCGTGAGACCCGGAACCGCATTCGACTCGTGGATCACGGTGGGCAGGCGGCGGGCGGCCGCCGTCGCGACGACGGGCCCCGACGCGTAGCCGCCGACGCCCACCACGGCGTTGGGTGCGTGCGTCGAGAGGAGGCGCCAGGAGTCGACGCAGCCGAGGGGCAGCGCCAGCGCGCCGGAAAGACGGTCGGCGAGGCCCTTGCCCACGAGCCCCTTCACGCGGATGGTCTCGAGAGGGTAGCCGGCCTTCGGAACGAGCGTCGTCTCGAGGCCGCGCACCGTGCCCACGAACACGATGCGCGCCCCCGGACGCCGCTTGCGGATCTCGCCCGCGAGCGCGAGCGCCGGAAAGACGTGGCCGCCCGTGCCGCCCCCCGCGATGACGTAGGACATCTCGCTTTTCGTCATGTCGACTGCTGCGAGAGGTTGAGGAGGATGCCCACCGCGATGAGGTCGGCCCACAGGGCCGACCCTCCGTACGAGATGAACGGCAGCGGCATTCCTTTCGTGGGAGCGAGGGAGAGGACGACCGTGATGTTGAACAGCGCCTGGACGACGATGATCACCGTGAGGCCCACCCCGAGAAGACGGCCGAACGAATCCTTCGCGAGCGAGGCGGCGCGGATCCCGCGCGCGAAGATCAGGCCGAAGAGCGCCAGCACGAACGAGCAGCCGATGAGGCCCAGCTCCTCGCCCACGATGGCGTAAATGAAATCGGTGTAGGGGTACG
>JAEUQS010000728.1 GCA_016789625.1 Acidobacteriota bacterium
GGGCAAGGTCGTCCTCGTGCTGCGCTACGCCCCGAGCGGGGACGACCCCAAGAGCGACTTCGCGCCGTACATGGCGCTCCGGTACAAGGCCGGCATCGCGCGCGAGAAGGGCGCGACGGCCATCCTCGTGGCGACCGGCCCCAACACCAAGGACGTCAAGGACGAGCTGGTCGCGGCCCGCACGGACGTGGCCGTGAGCGATGCCGGTCTCCTCGCCGTCTCGGTGAAGCGCGAGGTCGCCGAGGCGCTCTTCCAGGGCTCAGGCAAGTCTCTGCTCGACGCCCAGAAGGCCATCGACGAGGCGAAGAAGCCCGGCTCGTTCGCGCTCCCCGGCGCGCGCGCCACCGGCACCGTCGACCTCAAGGCCCGGCGCGCGGCTACCCGCAACGTCATCGGCCTCCTGCCCGGAGCGGACACCGCGAAGAACACGGAGTTCGTCGTCGTGGGCGCGCACTACGACCACCTCGGGCTCGGCGGCCCCGCGTCCCTCGACCCGAGCCCCATGGGCAAGATCCATCACGGCGCCGACGACAACGCGTCGGGCGTCGCGGCCCTGCTCGAGCTCCAGCGCCGGCTCGTGCTCCAGCGGGGCGGGCTCGGCCGGTCGATCCTCTTCATGGCGTTCGGCGCCGAGGAGATCGGTCTCCTGGGCTCCGCGCACTTCGTGAAGAACCCCACGGTCGGGCTCGACAAGGTCGTCGCCATGGTCAACCTCGACATGGTGGGCCGCATGAGGAACGACAAGCTCGACGTGCACGGGGCGGGCACCTCGCCCGTGCTCAAGCCTCTCTTCGAGGCGGCCAACAAGGACCTCGGCCTGACGCTCAACCTCATCCAGGGCGGGTTCGGCCCTTCGGACCACGCGTCGTTCTACGGTGCGCAGAAGCCGGTGGTGTTCGCGTTCACGGGAAACCACGCGGACTACCACCGTCCGTCGGACACGGCCGACAAGCTCAACGTGGCCGGCACCGTGAAGGTGGTGAGGTTCCTCGAGCCCGTGATCGTGGGGCTCTCGACGGCGGCCGAGAGGCCGCCCTTCACGGCCGTGAAGGAAGCCGGCGGCCCGGGCGGCTCGCGCTCGGCGGGCTTCCGCGTCTGGGTGGGCGGTATCCCCGACTACTCCGAGGAGAAGAACGGCGTCCTCCTCACCGGCGTCACGCCCGACTCGCCCGCGGAGAAGGCCGGTCTCAAGGGCGGCGACCGCATCGTGAAGTTCGGCGAGAAGGAGATCCGCGACATCTACGACTACACCTACGCGCTGCAGGACAGAAAGCCCGGCGAGAAGGTGGTCGTCGTGGTGGAGCGGGACGAGAACGGCGTGAAGGTGAAGAAATCGCTCGACCTCACGCTCGGATCGCGGCCGTCTTCCGGCAAATAGCCCCGCGCTTCCTGCTACATTGGAAGGCGCCGGGATGCACAAGATCCTCCTCGTCGACGACACGCGCCATTTCCTGGACCTCGAGGCGACGTTCCTCGGCCGGGCGGAATGCCGCATCTTCACGGCGGGGACGGGCCTCGAGGCCATCCGCATCGCGCGCCGCGAGCTGCCCGATCTGATCCTTCTCGACATCGAGATGCCCGAGATGAACGGGCTCCAGGCCTGCCGCATCCTGAAATCCGACGCGGCCACGCAGCGGATTCCCGTGATCATGCTGACCTCGATGAAGATGGAGGAGGAGGCGCGCCGCGCGGGCGCCGAGCACTATCTGAGGAAGCCCATCGACGAGCCCCGCTTCCTCGCCGAGGTGAAGCGCTTCGTGCCCATCAAGGAGCGCGACGAGGAACGGCTGGACCTCACCGCCCCGGTCACCTGGTGGCGCGACGGCGAGCCGGCCTCGGGGATCATGGTCAACCTCTCGAAGTCGGGCTTCCTCGTGGAGTCCGCGGATCCGCCGCCCGTCGGCGCGCGCCTGGCCGTGTCGTTCACGCTCCCGAACGATTTCTCGGGCAAGACCATCGCGGCCGAGGTGATGGTCGTCCGCGGCGCCAGCGAATCCGTGCGCGGCTACGGCTGCCGGTTCTTCCAGATCTCCCAGAGCGCCCGGCAGGTGCTCGAGTCGTTCTTCGAGCGCAACGCCTCCCGCGTCGTTCGAGTCTGAAATGCCCTGAGGGGGGCTCCTACGCCGCCCCCCTCAGACGCTATTCGTGAGGCTCCGCCCGTTCCGGGCTACGCACCCTGGCGAGGTTGTCGCTACTTGTCCGGGCTCGTGAATTGAACGTCTA
>JAEUQS010000744.1 GCA_016789625.1 Acidobacteriota bacterium
GCCGCCTGACACCCCGGCAGACCCTTCCGATACGCCTCGTCCCCTCCAAGTCGGTTGGCCCCAGTGAGTTACGTGCGTCCGCCCCAGGCGGGAACGGCGCGTGCACTCAAGTGGAAGGAACGCGGAAACGCAAAAGCGAAAACGGAAGGAGGAGAGGCGATGCAGATCTGAGACGGGAAGGACCGGGACATACGCGACCGCCGGCACCCGGTCCGGCGAGGACGCGGAAGGACAGCTCCGGGAATCCTCGGCGACCGAAACCCCGAACACGACAACCCCAACAAAACCTCATTCGCGGCAACCCGCCGCTCACAAAACGAACAGCTCGAAAGGAGCACACCATGACCCTCCAGACCTTCGTCCGCGCGCTCACCCTCCCCGTCCTCGGCCTCGCCATGTCCGGCGTCCTCGCCTCGGCCCCCGCGGCCGCCGAGACCCCGGCCGCGCCCGCTGCCGAGAAGGCCCGCACCGTGAACATCAACCAGGCCTCCGTGAAGGAGCTCGCGAACCTCCCGCGTGTGGGCGAAAAGCTCGCCGAGCGCATCGTCGCGCACCGCACCGACAACGGCCCGTTCAAGCGCGTCGAGGACCTCATGGCCGTCAAGGGCGTCGGCGACAAGATGTTCGAGCGCCTCCGCCCCTACCTCGCGACGAGCGGCGCCACGACGCTGACCGAGAAGGTCTCCTCTGCGAAGGCCAAGACCTCCGGCAAGAGCAAGTCCAAGTCGCCGGGCGCCGCCACGCCGGCCGCTCCCGCCGCTGCCGGCAAGTAAGCCGCGCCTCCCCTGATCGGCCTTCCTGGCGGGTGGCGCTTCAACCTCCCCAACCTCCTTCCTCCGGAGCGCCCCCGCCCCCTTTCCTCCCGTCGAACAGAAAGGACACAGCATGGAATCGCCCCTCCGGCGAGGCTCCCGCGGGACCTCGCTTTCCGAGCTTCTCGCCGGTGTCGCGCTCATGGCCCTCTCGGCGCTCATCGCGACCCCGGCCATCTCCTCCCTCGCGCGGCAGATGACGCTCCAGGCCGCGGCCCGCGAGGTCGCGCAGGTCTTCATGATGGCGAGGTCCCACGCGGCCCAGCAGCGGCGCGACACCGGAGTCCGCTGGGTGGCCGTGGCCGGCGATATCGAGTTCACCGTGTACGAGGACCGGAACGGCAACGGCGTCCTCACGGCCGACATCCGCTCCGGCATCGACCGGCCCATCCTGGGCCCCCTCGCGATGAAGAAGCGGCACACGCGCGTGTCCTTCTCGTACGTGCCGGGCTTTCACGGGCCCGATCCCTCGGGCGTGCCCGTCGTCACCACGCAGCCGATCCGCTTCGGCCGCTCCTCGATCTGCACGTTCTCGCCCATCGGGGACGCGTCGCCGGGCACGGTCTACCTCTCCGACGAAACCGGACGGCAGTCGTGCGTGCGCGTGAGCCCCGGCTCGGGCCGCATCCAGATCCTGGACTGGGACGGCGGCGCGAGGAAGTGGCAGAGGCGCCTGTGAACCGGCCCCGCGCGCGGCGGTCCGCGAGCCTCGCGCTACACGGCCTGGCCGCGGACCACGGCTTCCGCGTACGCGAGCCGTTCGGGGGTGCCGAGGTCGAACCAGAAGCCGTCCTTCGGCGCCTCGAATGGTACGAGGACGAACGCGCCGTCCCTTGCCGCGGCCGACGGACGGAGCACGTCGCGCGCGAGCTCGGAAACACCCTCGGGAATCCTCAGGAGGAGCGCCTCGGAGGCGGCCTGGAGGCCCGTGAAGAGCCACGGACCGTCGGCGCCCGCGGGGCGCTCCCCGCCCACCGCAACGAGCCGTCCGTTCTCGCTCCAGAGCGGCGTCTCTCTCGCGGGATCGTGGTTCGGAAGCACGGCGAGGGTGGACGCGGCACCCGTCTCCTGCCGGGCTCGCACCAACGGTT
>JAEUQS010000778.1 GCA_016789625.1 Acidobacteriota bacterium
TCCGATCTTCGCGGTTGCCCTGATCGGACTGCTTGCCGGAGTCGTCGTTCAGGCTGGTTGCAGGTCCATCCTGAAGGACCGGCAATGAGGTTCCACAGCTGAGCGTCTGTTTATCGCAGCGAGAGGTTCAGCATTCCGGGAACAGAGCCTCCAGGATGCGGAGCGCCGGCTCGACGGGGTGGAACCGGCAGACGTCGCGGTACCCGCGATCCATGAGGCGGCTGCGCAGCCCGTCATCCTCGACGAGCCGGCAGAGCGCCTGGAAGCACGCGTCCGCCGACAGCGTGTCGACGACGAGCGCGTTCTCTTCGTGCCGGGCGAACGCGTTCGCGCCCCCGCTCCGGGGAACCACCGCCGTCGCCCCGCAGCCGAGCGCTTCGAGCGCCGTGAGGCCCATCGCCTGGAACGAGGAGAGGTCGGCGAAGACGTGGGTGTCGTTGAAGAGCGCGGCGAGCGCGGCGCCGTCGAGGAGGCCGGCGCGGGTCACGGTGGCGGGAAGCTCCTTCGCGACCTCGGCGTCCGGGCCCGCCGGGTCGAAGCCGAAGACCGTGATCGCGACGCGCTCGCCGAACCGCGCGTGGAGCCGCCCGAGGACGTCCACCGTCAGCTCCGGCTGCCGCCGCGGCGTGGAGGGCCGCACCATCGCCGCGATCTTCACGGGGGAGGACACGGGCGCCTCGCGGTACGGGCGGAAGAGGTCCGCCTCGTAGCTCGGGCCGATCACCGTGCAGTCGACGCCAGCGCCTTCGAGCACCGCGGCGCGGTTCCACTCCGTCTTCGTGAGGCGCACCAGCCCGGGCGCTCCCGTGTAGGACGCGAGCGCGGCCGACCAGGCGGGAGAGCCGGCCTCGTAGAACGCGGGCTCGAAGTCCTGCACGTAGTAGCCCAGCACCGGGCCCTTTCCCGCGAGCGGCGCGATGGCCGCGACGGAGGTGTTCACGGTCGCGATCACCGCGTCGAAGGACTTCGCGAATTCCGCGAGGCGGTCGAGTGGCGCGGACTCGATGGGGAGGCCCGGCTCGGGATAGTGGCGCTCGAAGAACGGCAGGAACTCGGGCCGGTTCAGGAGCCGCGCGTCGACGCCCATCAGGCTCATCGCGCGGGCCTCGCTGATCACGACGTTCGCTCCGCCACCGCGCTCCGTGACCGGGAGGACGAACAGCACGCGCTTCCCCTCGAAGCGCTCGCGGCCCCTCGCGATGCGCGCCCGCCGGTCGAGGAGGAGGCGTGATCTCTCCCGCATCGCTTCCATCACCCGTCCGCTCCGGCAGACGCGCACGCCCTCTTCGATGAGCGCGCCGCCGTGCTTCCGGTTCAGCGCGGCGCCCGCGGCCTCCGAGAGGAGCTTGCGGCGCTCGTGCGAGTAGCTCCGCGACTGCCGATGCACCACGTAGGCGTCGTCGGCCACGGCCAGAGCGAAGCCGGCCGCACGGGCGCGGAGCGCGTAGTCGTTCTCCTCGCCGTAGCCGCGGCCGAAGGTCTCCTCGTCGAAGCGGCCGAGGGCCTCGATCGTGGCCCGTTTGATCAGCAGGCAGAACCCGTTCAGGAACGGGATGCGGGGATAGACCGGCCCCGACATCGCGCCGAGCGCGGACGCAATGGCGTCGGGGGTGACGCCCGTGGGAAGTGGGTTCTCGGCCCAATCCCCGGCGGCGTCGAAAACCTCGGGCACCGACTGCCACGACGCGCAGTTCGAGAGCGGCCCCACGAGCCCGATCGCGGGGTCCGACTCCGCGCAGCCGATGAGGCGGCCCAGCCAGCCGGGCGTCACCACGGTGTCGCTGTTGAGGAGGACGACGTACTCGCCGGTCGACGCGCGCAGACCCTGGTTCGCGGCGAGCGTGTAGCCACGGGCCTCCTCGTTGCGGATGCGCACGGCCGAGAGGGCCCGCGCGAGGTGCTCCACGTGGTCGCGGGTCTTCGTCGCGCTGCCGTCGTCCACGAGGATCAGCGTGTACGGCGGACGCGTGTGGCTCACCACCGAATCGATGCAGGCGACGACGTCGTCGTAGGCGTCGTGGATGCAGACGACGATGTCCACCGGCGCCGCGGACCGCGAGGGCGCGACGGGCGCCGCCGACGGCACGCCCCTGGGATCCGCCGCCGAGAGCGGCGGCTCGGGCGGCTCCGCGGGCACGAGCACGCGGGTGGTGTCCTGGGTCATGCGGTCCGTGAGCCCGAGGAGCGCGAACGCCCGTTCCTTGGTGCGCCACCAGAGGTTCCGGAGCTTCCAGAAGCGGGAGGCCTCCACGGCCCGAAGCACGCGGCGGACCTCCTCGAGCTCCGCGCGGGTCTTCGAAAGCTCGCTCCGGGTGCGCTGCAGCTCGCGCCGCACGTCGAGGGGGGAAAGCAGAGCCCGGAATGTACAACAACGAACGTGGCGCGGGACCTCGTCTTCCGCGAGACTCCCGGCCGTGATCTCGGCGATCTTCGTCTCGTACCTCTCGGCCCGCCTGGCCCGCCGCGCCATCGCGTCGCTCCGGGCGGACGCTCCCGGCGCGGAGGTCGTGGTGGTCGAGAACTCGGGTCTCGACGAGGAGGCGGCCCTTCTCGAGGACGCGGCCGACGTGCTCGTCCGGGCTCCCCGGAATCTGGGCTACGCGGGAGGGATCAACGCGGGCGTGAATGCTGCGTCGGGGGATCTCCTCCTCTTCTCGAACCCCGACGTGCTCTTCCGGGAGGGCTCGATCGCCGCGCTGTTCGCCGAGGCCGGGCCTCTCGTGATGACGGGCCCCGCGCTCTTCTGGGACGAAGGGCTTCTTCTCGCCCTGCCGCCCGCGGAGGATCCCAACCCGCGCGCGCTCCTGCGCCGGGAGCTCGCGGGCACGCCGCGGCTCTTCCACCGCGACGTGCGCCGCGGGCTCGCGGCCCTCGAGGACGCCGAACGCGGTCTCACGCGCGAAGCGCGCGGGCTCTCGGGCGCGGTGCTGGCCACGCGGCGCGACACGTTCGAGCGGGTGGGGCCGTTCGACGAGGGCTTCGCCCTCTACTACGAGGAGAACGACTGGCAGCGGCGCCTCCGCGCGCTGGGCGGAACGCTCCTCCGCGTGGGAGCGGCGCACGTGGTTCATCACTACAACCAGAGCGCGCAGAAGGAGCCGCGCGCTGCGGAGTGGTTCGGGGCTTCCGAGCGGTTCTACTTCGAGAAGCACTTCGGGGAGGCGGGGAGGGTCGCGCTCGCGAGGCCCCGCCCCGAGGTCGCGCTGGCGGAGCCCCCCCGGGAAGTGCTGCTCCTTCACCCCGAGGGCTCGCTCGTCGCCGTGTCTCCACTCCGCTCGTTCCATCCCACGACGCTCGGGCGCATTCCGGGCGGGGTCTTCCGTCTTCCGCCGGATGTGCGTCTGGGCGCGGGCGAAACCCCGCTCTATGCCCGGCTGCTCCACGAGCAGACGCTCGCGACGCTCGCGGAAGCCGTGCTTCGCTAACGCGAAGCAGCCGTGCTTCGCTAACGCGAACCAGCAGTGCTTAGCTAGCGGCCCGGGGAGAGCTTGGCGCGCACCCGCCGCACGGCGCGGGCGAGGCTCTGCTTCACGAGCGCCTTGCGGTCCTCGAAGGACCCGGGCGCGGGCGGCGGCGATACCCTCCTCTGCCTCAGGAGCTCGGTCCACAGGAGCGCCAGCGCCGCCGACTCCGACGGGCCGACGGCCGAGGCCTTCGGGAGCCCCGCCAGGAACTCCCGGTAGCGGCGCGCGGCGCCCTTCCAGGTGAAGCCGAGAGCCGTCTTGCGGCCTTCGGCGCCCAGACGATCCCTGAGCGCGGAGTCGGTCACGGCGCGGAGAATGCCCGCCGCGAGCGCATCGACGCTCTTCGGCGCAACCTCGATGCAGTTCACCCCGTCGACGGCGTATTCGCCGGCTCCGCCGCTCCGCGTGAGCACGCAGCACGCGCCGCTCGCCATGCCTTCCAGCCCCACGAGGCCGAAGCCCTGGAAATGCGACGGGTCCACGACGACGTGGGCGGATGAGAGGAGCTCGGCGACGGAGTCCCGCGGGAGGATGCCGCGGTGCTCGAACGGAAACCGCGCTCCGCGGGGCACCGGCGCGGAGCCGAAGAGGACGACCTCGAGCGTGCCCGGAGCGGACTTCTCGAAGACGGCCTCGAGCGCGCCGATCAGCTCCTTCGCGCCGCGCCGTTCGTCGACGCGCAGCATCGCGACGATCCTCACCGGGCCCGCGGTCGCGCGGTTGCCCCGGGGATAGAAGTGCTCCGGGTCCGCGCTCATGGGCACGACGGCCGAGGGATGTCCGTGACGCCGTTCGATCTCTTTCGACAGCCAGGTCGAGATCGTCGTGAGGCGCGGGATGAGGTCGTAGGTTCTCGACACGTACTCGACGCCGTCCGTGTCGAACCAGCCCTCGTAGTCCTGGACGAAATAGGCCGTCTGCATGCCCGGCCGGCGGGCCGCGGCGGCGGCGACCGCGGGCACCGTCTGGTAGGCCGTCGCCACGAGGACTCTCGTGTCGGGAACGTCGCTCACGAAGCGCTCGGGGGCCAGCTGCAGCGGACGGAAGAACAGCTCGAGGTCGATGCGGTGCGGGATCTCCTCGAGCAGCTCGTCGCCGGCGTTCAGCCCCTCGAGGACGAGCGCGTTGGCGAGCTCCAGGACGTCGGCCACGCCGCCGAAGACGCCCATCATCGGGAGCACGAAGAGGACGTCGTACGGATCCGGCTTTGCCGGGTCTTTCGCGGTCCATTCCTGGGTCGCGACATCGCGCACCGCGCCGAGCGCATTCCTCGCGTCGAACGCGGCGAGCTCTTTCTCGTGGAACGCCTGCCAGCGCGACATGAGGAGCTTCATGTTGGCCCACATGCGCTCGTCGCCGTCCCGGAAGCTCGCGCCCTTGCGGTGGTACACGAACGTGTCGTCGGCCACCACGCAGCGCCAGCCCGCCGCGCGCGCGCGATAGTGGAGGTCCGTCTCCTCGCAGTAGCCGCGGCCGAAGGCCTCGTCGAGGACGCCCAGCGTCGACAGCACCTCGCGGCGGATGAGGAGGCAGAAGCCCACGATCGTCACGGCATCGGGGTAGAGCGCGGGCGAGGAGCGCGTGACTTTGCTCGCGAAGGAAAACACGTTCTCGCCCGGCGGCAGCTTCACCGAGAGGTTGACGGCCTCGTTCGAGAGCGGGCAGCACATGCCGATTCCGGGCTCGCGATCGAGGCGCGCGACCATGCGCTCGAGGGCCCCCTCGGTGAGGAGCGTGTCGCTGTTGAGAAGGCAGGCGTAGGGCGCGTCGGAGTACGTGAGCCCGCGGTTCGCGGTCTTCACGAACCCCAGGTTCTCCGCGTTCTCGAGCAGCGTGAACCCGCTCTGCTCGCGGAGCCAGGCCGTCGTGACGGCGTCGCTCCCGTCGTTGATCACGATCACCCGCGCCCAGGGCGGCGCGAACCGCCTCACGGTGCGAAGACAGTTCCGGGTCTCGCGGAGCGCGTTGAACACGGGGACGATCAGGTCCACCCGGGCTGGCGATCCGAGAGGATCGCCTAAGGCAGTCCTGGCGGACTGCCCGGGATTCGAAGCGTCGTCCATCGCGGCGGGGGAGTCTCGGCGTAGGCTCACGGACGTGTCAATAATGGGCCCGATGGTCCACCCCGCGAGAGAGCTCCTCGAGCAGGACCTCATCCCGTATCAGGCCGGCGTCTTCGAGGCGGCCCGGGCCGTCGTGCTCGCGCCGCACCCCGACGACGAGGTTTTCGGCTGTGGAGCCGCCATCGCGAGCCTGAGAGAGACGGGCTGCGAGGTCGTGGTCTTCGTGGCGACGGACGGCGGCGGCTTCTCGACGGAGGTGGCCGAGCGGGCCCGCATCGCGGCCGTGCGGCTCGCGGAGTCGGCCGCCGCTCTCGGCCACCTGGGCGGCGCCCGCATCGTCGAGGGCGGCGCTCCGGACCGCGGGGTCGCGGCGCACGCCGAGCCGCTCGCCGCACGGCTGCGCGCGCTCTTCGCACAGGTGCGTCCCGAGCTCGTTTTCGTGCCCGCTCCGTGCGAGATCCACCCGGACCACCGCGGCCTCACGCAGGCGTTCCTCCTCGCCGAGGCCGTGCTCCCGGCGGAGGTTCAGGTGGCCTTCTACGAGGTGTCGCAGCCCATCGCCCCGAATTTCCTGCTCGACGCCACGCGCTTCGCGGCGGCGAAGGAGCGCGCGATCGCCGAGTTCGCCTCCCAGAACGACGGCCACGACTACCCCGCGTTCATCCGGGGCCTGAGCGCGTACCGGCGCATGACGCTGCCCCGGTCCGTCGCGGCCGCGGAGGCGTTTCACGTCGTCGCCGTGGAAAGGCTGCGGCGGGGGGACTTCGCCGAGCTCGCGGCGCTCATCGGCCCGTCGGGGCGCTTCCGGGACCCTCGCGATCCGAAGGATCGCAGATGACCCGCGTTCTCGTGCTCTCGCCCGAGCCGCTGCGCGCCCGCATGGCGGGCATGGGCCTCCGGGCGCGGCAGATCGCCCGGGCGCTCGCGGCCGAAGGGCACGAGGTTTCCCTGGCGGCGCCGCACGGCTCCGAGCCCGGATCCGTGGCGCCGCTCCCGCTCGTCGCGTTCGAGACGGGGGAGTTCCGCGACGCCGCCGCGGCCGCCGGAGTCGCCGTGGTCTCGGGGCATTCCGGAGACCGCCTGTACCCGATAT
>JAEUQS010000789.1 GCA_016789625.1 Acidobacteriota bacterium
AGGGCACGAAGATCGGCCAGACGTCGATCCTGTTCGGGGCAGACGACCTGGGCTCGATCATGATCGAGGAGAACGTCGTCGCGGCCGCGGGCTCGCACAACCGCACGAGCGTCGCCGAGCTGACCCGGCTCATCGAGGACGCGGGCTTTTCGGCGAAGCAGCGTGGCAGCGTCTATGACCGCTGCCACGCGCCTTGTTGTCGCCACCTTTGAGCCCTCGAAGGGCGCGGAGCGCCGGAGGGTCTGGGAACCCATAAGTGGGTTCCCAGGGAACTTCAGAGCTTCTCGGAAATGCTCTTGGCCTGAAGGAACAGGCCGAGGTAGTCCCTTCCGCCGGCCTTGCTGTCCGTTCCCGACATGTTGAAGCCGCCGAACGGGTGGACGCCCACCATGGCGCCCGTGCACTTGCGGTTGATGTAGAGGTTCCCGCAGAACAGGCGTTCCTTGGCCTCGGCGATGCGGTAGCGGTCGCGGCCGAAGTAGGCCCCCGTGAGGCCGTACTCGCTGTCGTTGGCGAGCGCGAGCGCGTTCTCGAAGTCCTTGGCCTCCGTTATCGCGAGGACGGGTCCGAAGATCTCCTCGCGGAAGATGCGGTGGCTGGCCTTCACGTTCGCGAACACGGTGGGGCGGATGAAATTGCCCACCTTGCCGTCGGTCTGGCCGCCCGCCACGAGCTTCGCTTCCTTCTTGCCGACCTCGATGTACTCGCTGACCGACTTGAACTGCTTCTGCGAGGCTACCGCGCCCATGTAGTTGGCATGGTCGCGCGTATTGCCCATGGTGCGCTTCTCGGTCTCGGCGGCCACGGCGTCCACGAACTTCTTGTAGAGCTTCGTGTGCACGATGGCGCGGGAGCAGGCCGAGCACTTCTGGCCCTGGAAGCCGAACGCCGAGTTGACGACCTGGAGCACCGCGTCTTGGAAGTCCGCGTCCTCGTCGACGACGATGAAGTCCTTGCCGCCCATCTCGAGGACCACGCGCTTCAGCCAGAGCTGGCCGGGCGCGACCTTCGCGGCCTTCTCGTTGATGCCGATGCCCACGGCCTTCGAGCCCGTGAACGAGATGAACCGCGTGTCCTTGTGCTCCACGAGGAAGTCGCCCACCTCGGCGCCGGGGCCGGGCAGGAAGTTCAGGATGCCGTCGGGAACGCCGGCCTCCTCCATGAGCTCGAACGCGCGCCACGCGATGAGCGGCGTGTCCGAAGCGGGCTTGAGGTTGACGGCATTGCCCGTCACGACGGCCGCCACGGCCATGCCGAGGCAGATCGCGAGCGGGAAGTTCCAGGGCGGAATGACGGCGCCCACGCCGAGCGGCACGTAGAGCGTCTGGGGGTACTCGCCGCGGAGGGGAGTCGTGGGGATCTCGCCGCCCCAGCGCAGCATCTCGCGCGCGTAGAACTCCAGGAAGTCGATCGCCTCGGCGGTCTCGACGTCGGCCTCGGGCCAGGACTTGCCGATCTCGAAGACCATCGTGGCCGAGAACTCGTGCTTCCTCTCGCGCAGGCGGCGCGCGGCGCGGAGCAGCACCGTCGCGCGCTCGCGCACGGGCACGCGGGCCCAGGCGGGCTGGGCCTTCAGCGCGACGTCGAGGGCCTTCTGGGCCTCGACGCGGCTCGCCAGGTGGTGGCGCGCGAGCACCTGGGAGCGCTCGGCCGGGTTCGTCGTGTCGAGCAGCTTGCCGGTCTTGACGCGGCGTCCGCCGATGACGAGCGGCACTTCTTCGCCGAAGCGCTTCTCCACCGCGGTGAGCGCGGTCTCGAACGCGGCGCGGACGGGGGCCTGTGAAAAATCGGTGAAGGGTTCGGTGCGGTAGTCCTCGAGCATGAACCGGATTCTAGGTCGAGGCCTCGCTCTCGCCCTCCTCGGCGTTCAGACGGTCGATCTCGGACCACAGGTCGGAGAGGTCGAGCGTGAGGCCGTCACAACCGGGAATCGTGGCGTTGCCGTCGGTGGATTCCGTCCACGAGCTCGCCGGAGACGTCCTCGTCGAGCTCCGCCCACTCGTCGGGAGTGAGGACCCCCGCGGGAAGCGCGACAGCGGCGACACCCATGGCGGAAAGCCCAGCACCGCCCGCAGGTTTAGGATGCGCGGCCATGACCGTTGAAGAGCTGAATCAGAAGATCGCGAGCGGAGAGACGCCCTGCGTCGTTGACGTGAGGGAAGCCTGGGAGCTGGATACCGCGCGCTACCCGTTCGAAGTCGTCCACATCCCGATGGGATCGATCAAGGAGCGCGCCTCCGAGCTGCCGAAAGACCGCGAGATCGTCTGCGCCTGCCGGAGCGGCGGACGCAGCGCACAGGTCGTGGCGTTCCTGAACGGACAGGGCTTTTCCGCCGTGAACCTCGACGGCGGAATCCTGGCCTGGTCCGCGCGCATCGATCCCTCGATCCCGAGGTATTGAGCCCGGGTTTCCCGGTTACCAAGGCGAGCGCAGCGAGCGGAGCGGAAGGCAGGGAAACCCATAACTGGGTTTCCCGGTTACTGCGTGAATGCGCCTTTCACGAGGCCGGCCGGCAGGCCGCTCGGGACCTCGCCCTTCGTGGCGTAGAGGTAGAGGCCCGTGCGGAAGATGCCCGTGAGGGCGGCCGAGAGGATCGCGACGCCGAGCCACCACAGGATCATGATTCCGAGGCCGGCGACCACGCCCATTCCGCCGAAGAGGACTCCGCCCAGGATCGGGAACGCCACCGCCGGAATCGAGATCAGGAACGAGACGAGGCCGACCCCGACGTGGGCCGTGAGCGCTTCGCCCCAGGTCGCCTTCACGAGCCGCGTGGACTGCTTGATGGAGTCGCCCAGCGAGCGCTTCTCGAAGATGAGCACGGGCACGATGAAGAACGTGGCGATGCTCCAGGCGGCGCCCAGCAGCCCCTTCAGGATGTCGCCGAGGCCCTTCATGCGGTCCGCGATGACCTGGAGGATCACCCCGACCGTGGCCGACACGGCCGCCCACATCGCGATCGCGCCCAGGTTGTCCATCGCGGCCTTGAAGCCGTCGGCGGTCACGGGATCGCCGCCCTCCATGCGGATCCGGGCGCAGGCCACGAGCGCGGTGTTGAAGAAGAGCACGATGAACCAGCTCACGAAGTACCACACGAAGAGCGCCGCGTAGCCGAGGATCCGGGCGCTCTCGTCCAGCCCCTCCTGCCGCGCGATGGCGGCGAAGAAGCCCGTGACCCAGCCTCCGAACGCGAGGAGCAGGAACGCGACGACGGTGAACGTGCCCGAAAGGATCGGGAACAGGAGGATCTCCTTGTCCTTCTTGAGCACCTCGAGCGAGGCCTTGAAGATCTCGAAGCTGCGCGAAATCGCGTTCATCTGAGCTCCTTCGTGAAGATGGACCATTCTAGGCGCGACCGCGGCCTGCTTGACGGGACGGGGGTGGGTCACGATAATCCCCGGTCCCCGCGCTGGGGGATCGTCCAATGGTAGGACTGCAGTCTCTGGATCTGCCTATCGGGGTTCGAATCCCTGTCCCCCAGCCATACATTTGATTTTCTCGGGGTTTCTCGATCCCTCGAATCCCCACCAGGGAAAGAACGGCGCTAGGTTCGGGGTTTCTCGATCCCCCGAACCCCCACCGGAGGCGAGAACCTCAGGAACCCCAGGATTCGCTCACCGAAGACGGCCGCGCAAGCGGCGCCGGTGAGGTCGGCCACCAGGTCCCAAACGTCGGCTTCCCGGCTGGGTGTGAACGACTGGTGGAATTCGTCCGCGAGGCCGAAGCCCGCCGTCGCCAGCAGCGCCACGAGCCCCGCCCGGCCCCGGGTCCAGCCCTCGGCATGCCGTCCCGCCCTGTAGGCGAGGAGCGCGATCAGGAAGAAATACCCCACGTGGACGACCTTGTCCGAGTGCGGGAAGAGATGCGGGAGCAGGGCCGGTGGCCGGGACGAGAGAAACGTCTGCAGCGCGATGAGGAGCGACGGCGGACCCCAGAGGCTCAGCCTTTGGCGGCCGGTCACTCGGGCTTCGGCTGCCGATCGGCAAAGGCCCGGATCCGGCGGAGCGACGTCTCCTTCCCGAGGAGCTCCATCACTTCGAAGAGCGGCGGCGACGCCGCCGAGCCCGTCACGGCCAGCCGGATGGGCTGCGCGATCTTGCCGAGGCCGATTCCCGCCTTCTCGGCGTAGGCCCGCGCCGCCGCCTCGAGCGAGGCGTGTGAGAACTCCGGGAGAGCTTCGAAGTCCTGGGCGATCGCGAGGAGTCGCGCGGCCGCCTCCGGGCCGCCGAGCTTCCTCTCCGCCGCCTCCTCGAACGTCGACGGGTCCGCGCCGTAGAGCGCGAGGCCGGAGGCCAGCTCCACGAGCGTCTTCGCGCGCGACTTGTGGAGCGCGATGGCCGAAAGGAGGACTTCGTTTCCCACCCCGGGAAGCGGGAACTCGCCGAGGAGCTCGAGGAGCCGCTCGTTCGGCGTGTCGGCCAGGTACTGGCCGTTGAGCCAGGAGAGCTTCTCGTGGTCGAAGCGCGACGGGCTCGGGCCGAGGCGCTCGAGCGAGAAGAGCGCGATCATCTCTTCCTTCGTCATGCGCTCCTTGTCGTCCCCTGGAGACCAGCCGAGGAGCGCGAGGAAGTTGAAGAGCGCCTCGGGCAGGATCCCCTGCGCGCGGAACTCCTCGGCGCCGGCGGCCCCGTGCCGCTTGCTGAGCTTCTTGCCGTCGGCGCCCAGGATCATCCCGAGGTGCGCGAAGACGGGCGGCTCGGCCCCGAGCGCCCGGAAGAGCGCGACGTGCTTGGGCGTGTTCGCGAGGTGGTCGACGCCCCGCACCACGTGCGTGATGCGCATGTCGACGTCGTCCACGCAGACGCAGAAGTGGTAGAGCGGGTGGCCGTCGGAGCGCACGAGGACGAAGTCGTCGAGCGCGCCGGCCGGGAACTCCGTGCGGCCCTGGACGACGTCGTCGACGACGATCGGCTCGTCGGGCATCCGCAGCCGGAGCACGAACTTCTCGCCGGCCGCGGCCCGGCGGTCGCTCTCCTCCCGCGGAATGTCCCGGCCCTTGCCCGAATACCGGAAAGCCGCGCCGGCGGCCTCGGCGGCCAGCTTCTGGGCCTCGAGCTCCTCGGGCGTCTCGAACGCGCGGTAGGCCTTGCCCTCGTTCAGGAGCCGGTCCGCGACCTCGCGGTAGAGCGGTGCCCGATCGCTCTGGAGGAACGGACCCTCGTCCCACGAGAGGCCCAGCCACGTCATCGCGTCGAGGATCTGCCGGGTCAGCTCGGGCTTGTTGCGCTCGGCATCGGTGTCCTCGATGCGCAGGATGAACGCCCCGCCGTGCCGCCGCGCGAGGAGCCAGTTGTACAGGGCCGTGCGGGCGCCTCCCACGTGGAGGGAGCCGGTGGGCGACGGGGCGAAGCGGACGCGGACGGGAGCGCTCATGAGGCCGGGGATGTTAGCGGCTCGCCGCCCTCTCGATGTTAGGGTGCGCCCCGTCGATGGACGAGTCCGCAGCCTCGAAGGAGCACCCGGGACTTCTGCCCGACGTCGCGCTCGTCCTCGTGACGGCGATCTGGGGCTCCACGTTCATCGTGAACGAGGTCGTCCTCTCGAATGCTCCGCCGTTGGGCTTCCTGGCGCTGCGGTTCGCGGTGGGCGGGGCCGTGCTGCTCGTGCTGGCTCTGCCGCGACCGCGCACGCCCGGCGTGTGGAAGGACGGCGCGATCATCGGGGCGCTGCTGGCGCTCGGCATCGGCCTCCAGCTCGTGGGCCAGCTCTTCACGACGGCCTCGAAGGCCGCCTTCGTGACCGGTCTCTCCGTGCCGCTCACGCCGGTCGTGGGCTTTCTCCTGACGCGGAAGCTGCCGACTCTCACCAACCTGATCGGGCTCGTCGTCGCCACCGGGGGCTTCGTGGTGCTCGCGTGGCCCTCGGATGCCTCGGGCGTCAACCTCGGCGACCTCTTCATCCTGGGCACGGCATTCAGCTACGCGTACCTGATCGTCTACATGTCCGAGACGGCGGGCCTCCACGACGTGCGCTGGTATTCGGCGACGCAGATCCTCTTCGCGACGCTCTTCGTGGGGCTCGTGCGGCTCGCGTTGATGCCGTTCGCATCCCGGCCCGAGCCCGTCTTCGCGGCCGAGGCGCGGCCCATCCCCTGGAACATGGAGTTCCTGGCCGCGATCCTCTGGATGGGGCTCATGGCGACGGTCGTGACGTTCCTCGTGCAGACGTGGGCGCAGAGCCGCATGTCGGCGACGCACGCGGCGATCATCTTCGCGCTCGAGCCCGTCTTCACCGCGCTCTTCGCCGCGCTGCTCCTCCACGAGCGCCTCGGCGCGGCGGAGTGGTGGGGCGGGGGGCTCGTGCTCCTCGGAATCGTGATCTCCGAGCTGCCGACCTCCCGGAAATGACCGCGAGCCCCCGCCCGATCAATCCAAACCGAACGTGAGGGTGTAGGCGTAGCCGCCGCGGCCGGCGACGAGGACGAGCGCGGAGCGTGAGAAGCCGTTCTGCACGGCCTTGTTGACC
>JAEUQS010000825.1 GCA_016789625.1 Acidobacteriota bacterium
TCTCTGGGTGGGCACTCTCGACGGGCTCACGCGTCTGCGCGACACCTCCTTCCAGACCTACGGCTCCCCGGAGGGGCTGCGCTCCGACGCGTCGTTCACGGCGCTCGCCGCGCGCGACGGAACCGTCTACACCGGCAGCGACGACGGGGGCCTCAGCGCGATCCGGGGCGATCAGGTCACGAACTTCGAGCTCCGCGCGGAGACGTCCTGGATCGGCGCGCTCGGCGAGAGCCCGGCCGGAGAGATCTGGGCCGGCGGCCGGAAGGGCTTCTTTCGCGTCCGCGGAGCGCGGCTCGAGCCGATGCCCCTGAAAGGCGACGTGCCCACCGAGCCCACGGTCTTCCTCTTCGACGAGCGGGGCAGCGTTCTCGTGGGTACCTTCGACGGCGGGCTCTTCCGCGTGCAGGGCGACCGCATCGCGAAGCTCGAGATCCCGGGCGGGCCGACGGGCGAGATCGTGTTCCTCTCGCGCCTCCGGGACGGCACCATCGCCGCGGGCACCGAGCGCGAAGGGCTGTTCTTCCTGCGCGAAGAGAGCGTCACGGGTGCGCTCGGTGTCGCGCACCGGCTCACGACCGCGGAAGGGCTGCCGGGAGAGAACGTCGCGTACGTTCTCGAGGACTCTTCGGGCCTCCTGCTCGTGGCCGTGTTCGGCGGCGGCATCGCGGCCGTGCGAGACGGGCGCGTGGTGAAGGTCGTCGGCCTCGCCGAGGGGCTCTTCGACGACTCCTTCCACGCGCTCGTGAGCGACGGGCACGGATTCCTGTACATGTCCACGAATCGCGGCATCGCCCGCGTGCCGCGCGACGACCTCCTCGCCGTGGTGGAGGGGCGGGCCCGAGCCCTCGTGCCGCAGGTTTTCGGCGTGAAGGACGGGCTGCGCTCTCAGGAGGCGAACGGCGGAATCCTCCCATCGGTGTCGGTGGCGCCCGACGGGCGGCTCTGGTTCGCGACCATGGGTGGCGTCGCCGTGGTGGATCCGGCGCGGATCGTGAAGAACCTCGTGCCGCCCAGGGTGAGGATCACGTCTCTCGTCGTGGACGGGCACCCTCTGCGCCTCGCCGGACGCGCCTCGGTGGATCTTCCGGCCACGGCGCGCTCCCTCGAGATCGGCTTCGCGGCGCTCGCGTTCCGGGTGCCGGAGCGCGTCACGTTCCGCTATCGGCTCGACCGCGTCGACCGCGTCGACCGCGTCGACCGCGTCGACGGAGTCGACGGCCTGGACGATTCCTGGCGCGAGGCCGGGTCGTCGCGCCTCGCGCACTACGGGCACATCGAGCCCGGCAGCTACACGTTCCGCGTGCTCGCGATCAACGAGGACGGCGTGCCGAGCGAGCGGGCCGCCCTGCTTTCGCTGAATCGCAGGGCGCGTTTCCGCGAGACGGTGTGGTTTCCGCTCCTCCTCGTGGCGGGCGCCGGACTCCTCGGAGCCGCCGTTCTCAGGCTGCGCACCGCGCGGCTGCTGCGCACGAAGGCCGAGCTGGAAGGCCTCGTCGCCGAGCGCACCCGGGCGCTCGAGGAGGAAACGGCCCGCACGCTCGTCGCCAAGAAGGACGCCGAGGACGCGAACGCGGCCAAGAGCGCGTTCCTCGCGAGCATGACGCACGAGCTGCGGACGCCGCTGAACGCGATATTGGGTTACTCCGAGATGCTGGAGGAATCGGCTGCGGAGGCGGGCCACGGGCAGTACCTCGGCGATCTCCGGAAGATCCGCTCGGCGGCGGAGCACCAGCTCGCGCTCGTGAACGGGATCCTGGATCTCTCGAAGATCGAGGCCGGGCGCATGGACCTCCACGTGGAGACGTTCGAGGCGGAGAAGCTCGTCCTCGAGGCGGC
>JAEUQS010000105.1 GCA_016789625.1 Acidobacteriota bacterium
AGCCGTCTCCCATTCCTTGCGGGTGTCGAGGTCGAGATAGGGCAGGGCTCCCGCGACGTCGAGCGCCTGCACGGGCTCGGAGAGGACGTGGACGAGATGGATCCGGGCCTTGGGCGGCGCCGCGAGGGAGACCGCGAAGGAAAGGGCCCGGGCGGCGCAGACGGAGAAGTCCGACCCGACGAGCAGGGTCTTGAGCGCGATGGGCATGACAGGCTCCTTTCGAGCTACGGGTTTCGGCGGAGGAGGGCTCGGGTTCGATTGCGGAGGGTGAGGGCCGCGTCCTCGATCTCCGCGCCCGAGGGCCGGAGCGGGAACGCGTCGAGGCGGTCGCGGTGGAAGCGCTCGACGCCGTCGACGTACGTGGCCACGACGTTCTCGCGCGAGAACGAATAGACGATGGGGCCGTAGGGGTCGCCCCGATGCGCGTGGGGGCGGGTGAACCCGGCCTCCGGATCGAGGAGCGTGAAGTCGGCGCGCATGCCGGTCGCGAGAGTCCCGACGCCGTCGAGACCGAGCGCCTTCGCCCCGTTCACCGTCGCGAGGGAGAGCGCGTCCCAGGCCGGGATGCCCCTGGGGCCGAAGGACATCTTCGGGAGGAGCGCCGCGAGACGCAGCTCGGAAAAGGCATCCAGACGGTCGTTGCACGGCGCCCCGTCGGCGCCGAGCGAGACCGAGATGCCGCGGCGCAGGTAGTCGGGGACGGGGCAGATGCCGGAGGCGAGCTTGAGGTTCGAGGACGGGCAGTGCGCGACGTGGGTGCCCTTCGCGGCGAGGCTCTCGCGCTCGCTTTCCTCGGTGTGGACGACGTGCGCGAGGACGACGTTTTTCCCAGCGAGCCCCACGCTCTCGAGGTAGTGGATGTTCGCGAGCCCCGTCCGTTCCCTCACGAGAGCGATCTCGCCGCGGTTCTCGCTCGCGTGCGTGTGCACGAGGAGACCGTGCCGGCGCGCGGCCTCGCCGGCCTCCTCGAGAGCGCGACGCGTGCACGAGACCGCGAAGCGCGGGCAGAACGCGACGCGCAGGCGGCCCTCGTGGCCGTGCCACGCGAGCCGGAGCCGTTCGGTTTCCGCGAGGCCCTCCGCGGTTTCCGCGTGGAGATACGGCGGGTTCGTCGCCGGGTCGTCCATGAGCGCGTTACCGCTCGTGACGCGCATGCCCGACGCGAGCGCCGCCCGGAAGACCGCGTCGGTGTGGCGCACGGTGCCCATGTCCAGGATCGAGGTGGTTCCGCCCGCGAGGAGCTCGGCGAGCCCCATCCGCGCCGAGATCTCGAGCGTGATCGTGTCGTGCGCGGCCTCGCCGGGCCAGACGTGCTGCTCCAGCCAGGGCAGGAGCTCGAGGTCGTCGGGTCCGTTCCGGAGCAGCGTCTGGCAGAGGTGGACGTGGGTCTGCACGAAGCCGGGAAGCGCCCACAGCCCCGCGGCCGCGACCCTTTCGACGGCGGTGCCCGCCGCCGCGAGGCTCGAAAAGCGCGTGCGCGCGGCCGCGTCGCGGGCCGTGATGACGCCGTCCTCGATGAAGAGCGCGCCGCCCTCGACGACGTCTTCGGGAGCCGTCATCCCGATCACGCGCGGGCCGTCCACGAGGAGAGGTCTCACGCCCCGATTATCCGCCGATCGGAACGCGATATCGCGATCAGGAGGAAGGCGGCAGGGACGGCATCGGTGGAATCGGTGGTGCCGGGGCGTCGGGCAGGTCGGCCGCGGGCGAGCCGCCGAGCCCGAGGCGATCGGCGATGGGGATCTGCGCCTCGAGGACGAGCTTCACGAGGTCGGGCAGCGGCGTGCCCCATTCCTCGACCCCCTTGGTCACGTACGCGCGGTCGACTCCCTTGGCGAACGCCTTCTCCTTGAGCCGCTTGAGCACCGACTCGACGGGCACGTCGGCGATCTTCTTCGAGGGCCGCACGAGCGCGCAGGCCCCCACGAAACCGGTGAGCTCATCGGCCGCGAGGAGCGCGCGGGCCATGTGGGTCTCGCGCGGAATGCCGGTTCCGAACGCGTGGCCGCCGATGGCGAGGACGAGGCTCTCGGGCCAGCCCCTCTCGCGCAGGATCTTCATGCCCTCGAGCGGGTGCTCGGGCTCCTGGGGAAAGCGCTCGTAGTCGAAGTCGTGGAGCATCCCCGCGAGGCCCCAGAGCGTGATCTCGTCCTCGTCGGTCCGCCCCGAGGTGCGGGCCAGGTGGCGCATCGTGGCCTCGACGGCGAGCGCGTGGCGGCGCAGCGCCTGCGACTTCGTCAGCTCGGCGAGGAGGGCCCAGGCATCGTCTCTCGTGTGGCTCATGCCCGGGATGCTAATGGTTCGCGGAGTATTCCTGGACGAGCCGGAAGGGGTGCTCGTGGAGCCGCATGGGGGGAACCGGGATGCGGCGGAGGTCGAGCGCGACGGGGGCTCCCGAGGCCGTGCCCTCGAGAGAGACGACCTCGCCCTTCCTCTCGACGCGGAGGCTCAGCAGGACCTCCTCGCGGAAGCGTTCCTTCAGGACGAGCGTGCCCGCGACGTCGTCGCGCGTGGCCGCGTAGCGCGTGCGGGTGGCGTCGTCCCGGAGGAACGCCACCACGCCGGGATAGTCGACGACCACGTAGCGCGTTCGCCGGAGGTCGCCTTCGGCCTCGATTCGCTGGACCTCCCAGAGGCCGAAAAGGGGATCCGCCTTCCGCGCGGCGAACGCGGCCTCGTCCGCGGCGCATTCGGCGAGGCCGGTGACGAGCGCGTACGCGACGAGGCCCGTGCGGAGCGCCAGGGTCGCGCGGTGCCACAGGGGCCGCTCGAAGAGGGCTTCTCGCCGGGCGGCCGGGGCCGGCGCTCCGGTGACGAAGACGGCGAGAAGGCGCGCGGCGTCGCTCACCATCACGAGGAGCGCCATGAGGAGAAGCTGCCCGGAATAGAGCTTCACCGGGACGTCGTAGCAGAGGTTCAGCGCGAAGACGTTCGCGAGGATGCCCGCGGCGAAGAGGGCGCCGAGCAGGGCCGTTCGCCTCGCGCACAACAGGATTCCCGCCAGGATCTCGGCCGCGCCCGCGAGGACGGTGTAGGCGGGGGAGGCCGACATGAACGTCCAGAGAACGCCCATGGGCGACGCGTCGCCCACGCGCTGCAGCAGGCGGTCGATCGCGAGCGGCGGGAACTGGGACGGGTAGACCTTCGCCGCGCCGTAGGAGATCAGGGCGAGCGCGAGACAGAGCCTGACGAATCCCGTCGCCGCGAGACGCACCGCACGGGCGCGCGCGGCAGGCAACCTCGCCGCGAGCGCGCCCAGCGGTACGGCGACGGCGAGCAGGCAGAACGAGAGCACCCACTGAAAGGCCGTGTCGCCGCTGCCCGTGGGGTGCTGGACCGCCTCGACGCCGAAGAGCGCCCGGCCGGCGCGCGGCACGATCCAGTCGAGCGCCCGGTTCCACCAGTCTGCGTAGGTTGCCAGGCCGATGGAGCCCTCGAGCGGCGCGAGGAATCCGAGGAGCGCGAGGTACGTGAGAAGGATGCTCCCGAGCGCGTTCGGACGCGGCCTCGCCGTGGGTGTGTCGGCCGCCTCGGCGGGTTCCGTCATCGGTCCCAGCTCTACGCGTCGGGGTCACCTGCCGGATCACCGCCGCCGTCCGGTGCCGCGAGAGCCCCGAGGCCCGCGAAGACCTGGCCCGAGCGCGTTCTCACGTCGGCCGTGAGCGCCTCGAGCGCGTCGCTCGTCTCGCGGCCGTCCCGGAGAGCGAGCTCGAGGGCCTTGGCGCTGTGAGCGAGATCGGCCGCGCCCACGGTTCCGGCCGCCCCGCCGAGCGAGTGCGCATGGCGCCTCGCGGACTCGCGGTCGCCGGCCTCGATGGCCTTCTCCAGAGCGGCGAGCGTGGCGGGCTCGCTGGCCGCGAAACGCAGCAGGAGCTTTCGGTAGGAAGCCCAGGAGATGCCGAGGCGCTCGAGGCTCTTCGCCGTCTCGACGCCGGGCAGCTCCACGTGGGGCCCGGCCACGGTCGCCGGCGCGGGAGCGGGCGCCGGGTGCGGGGCGTCGCCGTGGATCGCGCGCCGGAGCGCCGCGACCAGGGCCGCGCGCTCCACGGGCTTGGCGACGTAGTCGGTCATGCCGGCCGCGAGGCAGGCCTCCGCGTCTCCGCGCAGAGCGTTGGCCGTCATCGCGATGATGGGCGTGAGGTGGCCCGCGGCCCTCAGGGTCTTCGTCGCGCGGAGCCCGTCCATCACCGGCATCTGCATGTCCATGAGGATCGCGTCGTAGCTCGACTTCAGGGCCATCTTCACGGCGGCGCGGCCGTCGGGCGCGACGTCGAGCGCGAGACCGAGAGGCTCCAGCAGCTCTCGCGCCACGAACACGTTGGCCTCGTTGTCCTCGGCGAGGAGAACCCGCGCCCCCGCGAATTCTCCGGACAGGTTCGGCGCCGCTGCTTCGGGCTCCGTTCGCGGGGGAACCAGGCCCAGAGACTCCACGAGCGCGTCGAAGAGCGTGGAGGGCGTGAGCGGCTTGGGCAGGAACACCTCCACCCCGAGAGCGCGGGCCTCGGCCTGCTCCCGCGCGCCCGCGTAGGACGACATCACGACGACGGGCAGGTGCCGGCCCGCGGGGCTCTCCTTGATGCGGCGCGCCGTCTCGAGGCCGTTCATGCCCGGCAGCACCCAGTCGAGGAGGACGACGTCGCAGCGCTCGTTCGAGAGGAGCTCGAGCGCGCGCTCGCCCGAGGCCGCGGCGACGCTCCGCATGCCGAAGCCGTCGAGGATCGACGTGACGAGCTCGAGGCTCGTGGCGTTGTCCTCCACGACGAGCGCCCGCGAGGACCGGAACCGCCCGGGAAGATCGCGGGTCCGGGCGGGGGCGCCCTCCACGGCGGGCAGGGCGATCTCGAACGAGAACGTCGTGCCCTTGCCCTCCTCGCTCTCGAGGACGAGCTCGCCGCCCATCATGCCCGTGAGGCGCTTGGAGATCGCGAGACCGAGGCCCGTGCCGCCGTATCGGCGCGTCGTGGAGCTGTCGGCCTGGGTGAACGCGCTGAAGAGCTTGGCCTGCTGGTCCCTCGGGATGCCGATGCCGGTGTCGCTCACGGAGAAGCGCAGCCGCTCGCCGGACGGCCTCACCCGCAGCGACACCTCGCCCTTTTCCGTGAACTTGAACGCGTTGCCCACGAGGTTGATGAGCACCTGCTTCAGGCGCAGCGCGTCCCCGAGGAACGCAGCGGGAATCGCCGCGTCGCACAGCACGATGAGCTCCACGTGCTTCTCGACGACCTTCGCGCGGAAGATCTCGGTGACCTCCTCGAGGAGGTCGCGCAGGGAGAACGGGGCCTCCTCGAGCTCCAGCTTCTCGGCCTCGATCTTCGAGAAGTCGAGGATGTCGTTGATGAGCGCGAGGAGCGACCGGCCCGAGGAGACGATCGTCGAGACGTACTGCTTCTTCCGCGGCGCGAGATCTCCCTCGAGCGTCAGCTCCGCCATGTTGATGATGGCGTTCAGGGGGGTGCGGATCTCGTGGCTCATCGTCGCGAGGAACGCGCTCTTGGCCCTGTTCGCGGCGTCCGCGATCTCACGCGCGCGCTCGAGCTCCGCGGCGGCGGCCTTGCGCTCGGTGATGTCGCGGATCGAACCTTCCACCGCGACGGGTGTGCCGTCCTTCGCTCTCACGAGCTGAGCGTTGTCTTCGATCCACACGAGGCTGCCGTCCTTTCTCCGGAACCGCAGCTCGTAGCCCTCCACGCGGCCCGTTCCGGTGAGAAGGCTCCTCAGCGCCTCGCGGTCCTCGGCCTTCTCGTAGACGTCCCGGGCCATGTCGCGGCCCACGAGCTCCTTCGCGTCGGCATAGCCGAGGATTCGCGCCGCCGCGGGATTCACCACCTGGATCTCTCCGGTGAGGCCGGCCCGGAGGTAGCCGTCGGGCATCGTGTCGAAGATGCCGCGGAAGCGCCGCTCGCTTTCGGCCAGCTCGGCCGCGAGGCTCGCGAGGGCCGCGTTCGCGCTCTCGGCCGACTCCCGCGCGCGGGCGGTGTTTCCCGCGGCGAGCGCCGCATAGCCCGCGAGGGACGCGAGGAGAAGCGCCAGGACGAGCCCCGCCACGAAGACCAGGGGGTTTCCCCAGCCGCCCTTGGGAGCGACGCGGAGATCCCAGACGCCATCGGGCAGCTCCACCACGACGAGAACGGGGTCCTTCGGCGGGGCCGACGCCGAGCCCGCGATGGCGACGCCGGGACGCCCGGTGCCCTCGGACTTCGTGAGCGTGAAGGCGTAGCCGGATTTCTCGAGCTCGAAGAGACCGCTCTCGTCGAGGACGTCCTTCAGGCGGATCGTCGCGGCGGCGAATCCCCAGAACACCCGGCCCCCATCCGGAGACGGCAGGTGGATGGCCCAGCGGGCCACGACGCCCTGGCCGCCCTGGAAGAGCTCGATCGGGTCGGTCAACACGACGCGTCCGGCGTGGATCGCGAAGCTCGCGAGCGCGCCGTTCTGCGGATCCGTGAGGACGTTTTTCCCGAACGCGTTCTCGTTGCCTTCCCGGGGGTGCACGAACGTGATCACGCCGCCCGGCTGCAGCTCGAGGGTGCGGAGGCCCCGGAACCGGGAGAGGAGGCCCTCGGCGATGGCGTCGAGGCCCGTCGTGTCGCCCTTGGCCTGCCTCACGAGCGCCTCGAGCGCGTAGAGCACCGAGACCGTCTGGTTGAGCTGGATCCCGATCGCCGTGGCCCGGTCCTGCGCGAGGGCACGGGTCTCCTCGCGGCGTCTCTCCTGTCCGCTCAGCTCGAGCGCGAGGAGGACGGCGCCTCCGGCCAGGAACGTGAAGACGAAGGCCAGGATCGGCCAGCCGAGCCGCTCGAGACGCGGGGCGCTCATGAGTGGGGGGATTCTGAGGCCCGTGAGTTTGGCCTCTATAAAAAGACTGATTTGTAGTTTGAGTCGGAAAATGCGGAATTTTCCGAATTTTTCTGTGTTCAGGTTGACTTTTTGGCGAGATGTGAGAGATTCCGCTCGCGTTCGGCGCCCTCGGGGCGGAATTCAAGGACGCGGGAGACTCACGTGGCGACGATGAAGAAAGCCGAAATCCTGAAGCTCTGCGACAAGGAAGGCGTGCGCTTCCTGAGGCTTCAGTTCACCGACATCCTCGGCATCATCAAGAACGTCGAGGTGCCCCGCTCGCAGTTCGAGAAGGCCCTCGACGGCGAGATCCAGTTCGACGGGTCCTCGATCGAGGGCTTCACGCGCATCGAGGAATCGGACATGGGCCTCGTGCCCGACCTCGACACGTTCCGCATCTTTCCGTGGTCCCATTCGAACGGAAAGGTCGCGCGCCTCGTGTGCGACGTCATCGAGCCCGACGGCAAGCCGTTCGCCGGCTGTCCGCGCCAGGCCCTCAAGCGCCAGATGGAGCGCGCCAAGGAGATGGGCTTCACGCTCATGACCGGGCCCGAGGCCGAGTTCTTCCTGTTCCGCCGGGATGCCAACAACGATCCCATCGTCGACACGCACGACGAGGGCGGCTACTTCGACCTGACGCCCGTGGACCGCGGCGAGGAGTGCCGCCGGGACATCGTGGTCGCGCTCGAGGCCATGGGCTTCGAGGTCGAGGCCGCGCACCACGAGGTGGCCCCCGGACAGCACGAGATCGACTTCAAGTACGGTGACGCCGTCTCGACGGCCGACAACGTCACGACGTTCAAGCTCATCGTCAAGAAGGTCGCGCTGGATCACGGCCTCCACGCCACCTTCATGCCCAAGCCCATCTTCGGCGTGAACGGCTCGGGCATGCACGTCCACCAGTCGCTCATGACGGGCTCGGGCGCCTCCCTGAAGAACTCGTTCTTCGACCCGAAGGCCCCGTTCCAGCTCTCGGCGACGGCGATGTTCTACATCGGCGGCATCCTCAAGCACGCCCGCGGGTTCTCGGCGATCACCAACCCTCTGGTGAACAGCTACAAGCGGCTCGTGCCCGGCTACGAGGCGCCGGTCAACGTGGCCTGGTCCGAGCGCAACCGCTCGCCCATGGTGCGCATCCCCGCGCGCCGCGGCATCGGCACGCGCTGCGAGGTCCGCATGCCGGACCCGTCCTGCAACCCGTATCTCGCGTTCACCGTGATGCTCGCGGCCGGCCTCGACGGCATCAAGAACAAGCTCGAGGCGGGGGAGCCCGTGAACGAGAACATCTTCGAGATGTCGGACCGCGAGAAGAAGCGCCGCAAGATCGACGTCCTGCCCGGGAACCTCTCCGAGGCGCTCGACTGTCTCGAGAAGGACGATCTCCTCAAGAACGCGCTCGGGGACCACATCCTCACGCACTTCGTCGCGGCGAAGCGGCAGGAGTGGCAGACCTACATCACCCGCGTCCACCCGTGGGAAGTGGATCAGTACCTGAAGGCTTATTAACTGTCCTGGGGGAACCATGGCCGGTTGTCGCAATCGCTCCGCGATTGACGACGTCCTCCGCTTCGCTCCGGTTCCCCCAACGCCCCCTCCGAGCCAATCGCTGGTTTTTTCCGGGTCCAAGAAATGCGTCTTCCAAAAGCCCGCCTCACGGCGGG
>JAEUQS010000138.1 GCA_016789625.1 Acidobacteriota bacterium
CCCCTGCAGCGCCAGCGCGTAGTCCGGCGCGTGCCCGGCCCACACGGTGAGCGCGGGCTCGGGTCCGCAGCCCGAGCGAACCGCGGCGAGCTCCTCGAAGCTCTGCGTGCGGGAGGTGTCCCGAAGGAGCCCCGCGAGCGCGAGACGGCCGCCGCCCGGCAGGGGAATCACGGCGCACTCGTTCTCGAGGAAGCGCACCGGAAACCCCTCGTAGGGCGTCTTGCGGAGCGACGGTATGTCCGAGTCGCCTTCCACCGCGAACCAGCCCAGCTTGGGTCGCGGGGCCTTCTCCCGAAAGAGCCGTGCGAGACCGGCCGCCTTCTCGAGGTACTCCGCGGCCGTCGTGATGTGCAGGAGGTCGCCGGTGTCGACGACGAGATCGGGCGCGAGCCGCGCGATCTCGGAGACGACGCGCTCCTCGAAGGCGCCAGCGTCGTCGGTCTGCAGGTCGCTCAGCTGGACGATCGTGACGGGCGCGGTCACCTGCGGGGTTCGGAGCTCGTAGCGCGTGAGCTCGAGCCGCGTCGGCTCGACGTGGTACGCGAAGACGTAGACGGCCAGGAGGACGGCCGCGCCGGAGGCGTACAGGCTCCGGAGGGCGGCCCTCGCGTCCGCGGCCAGGAAGAGGAGCAGCGCGGGAAGGTGCCAGAGCCCCGCGAATCCCAGGAAGCGCATCACCGCGAAGAAGCGGAGGCCGAACGCCTGGGCCAGGAAGAGCGCGACGAAGAACGCCGCGGCTCCCCAGATGGAGAGGAGCGGGAGCGCGAGGTAGGGCGAGCGGCCCCGGTTGCGGAGCGCGCGGAAGGCCGCTACGAGCGCGAGGTCGAGCGCGAGGAGCAACCCGTTGGCGCCGAGATCGGGAATCAGCATCACGGCCGGATGCTAGCCTCCGCTGCTTCCCATGAACGCCTTCGAACGCGCCTTCCTCGTGCACCCCGAGGTCTTTCGCGCGGGGCTCGTGTTCGGGCTCCTCGCCGTGACGGTGTCTCTTCTCCTTCGCGAGGAGCGCGCGCGTCTCCGAAGCCTCGCGATCCTCTATTCAGGCTCTCTCTTCCTTCGCTTCGTCGCGGAGCTCTTTCATGGCACGCAGATGCCCGTCTCGGGCCGCACCGTCGCTTTCGTGGCGGTGCTCCTCCAGGGCATGGCGTTCGTGTGGTTCGCGGTCCTCGCCGTCTTCGCCTTCCTGAGGCGCGTTCTCCGCGTCCAGTCGCCGCGCATCCTCCAGGACCTCGCGCTCGCCGTGGCGATGGTCACGCTCCTCCTGTTCCTCTTCGCGCGGAACCAGGTGGACGTGACCGGCATCGTCGCGACCTCTGCGGTCGTGACGGCCGTGATCGGGTTCGCGCTCCAGGACACGCTCCAGAACCTCGTCGGCGGTCTCGCGCTCCAGCTCGACGGCTCCATCTCGGTGGGCGACTGGGTCGTCCACGGCGAGATCAAGGGCATCGTCCGGGAGATCACGTGGCGACACACGTCCGTGGAGACGCGGGACGGCAATACGTACATCGTGCCCAACTCCGTCCTCATCAAGAACCCGGTGATGCTCGAGGGCAAACGGCCCGGCGACGGCTTCACGCGGGAGCGGCGCCGGCTGGACTTCCATGTCGACCGCACCCTGCTGCCCACCGACGTCCTCGCGGCCGTACGGGCCGGCTTCGAGCACGACGTGCCGCGCGGGGCCTGCGACGAGCCCGCGCCCAGCGTTCTCCTCATGCGCTTCGGGGAGTCCTACAACGAATACCAGGTGCGCTACTGGCTGTCGGACCTCGCCATCGACGACGTCGTCGATTCCGAGGTCCGCTCGCGCATCGCCTACGCGCTCCACCGGGCGGGCATCCCTCTGGCCGTGCCCGCTCAGACGATCACCATCACGAGCGGCGAGGACTCGGCCCGAAGGGCGGAGTCCGGCGGGCTCGCGGAGCGTCTCGCCGCGCTCGAAGCCCTTCCCATTTTCAAAGCCCTTGGGCCGGACGAGATCGCCGCGCTCGCGCCGCGGCTCTCTCGCGCGCCGTACCTCGCGGGGGAGACGGTGGTGCTCCAGGGGGACGACGTGGACCACCTGTACCTTCTCGTGAAAGGCCGGGCGGAGGTGCGCGTCGCCGCGCCCGGAGTGGGGGAGCTCCCCATCGCCACCATCACGGGTCCCGATCTGTTCGGCGAGATGGGCGTCCTCACGGGCGACGCGCGCCGGGCGACCGTCGTCGCGCTCACTGAGCTCCTGTGCTTCACGCTTTCGCGCTCGATGTTCCAGGAGATCATGAAGAAGCGTCCGGCCATCGCCGAGGACTTCTCGCGAATCCTGGCCGAGAGAGAGCGGCATCTCCTCTCGGTGCTCGAGGGCGCCTCCGACAACAGGGACCTCGAGGACTCGCAGGTGAGGCTCCTCACGCGGATCCGCAGGTTCTTCGGGATCGACGAGGACGGCGGTCCCCCGGACCGCCGGGATTCCAAGCCGGGCTGAGACCGTACAATGAGCGGCTCCATGCCTCTTTTTCCCGAGATCGCCGCGGCCCGCAGCCTGAGGCTCCAGGTCTCGGAGCTCCACGAGCTCCACGTCGAGGAGGTCGGCCCCCTCGACGGAATTCCGGTCGTCTTCCTGCACGGCGGCCCCGGGGCCGGGTGCTCTCCGATGCACCGGCGCTTCTTCGATCCGCAGGCGTTCCGCGTCGTGCTGTTCGACCAGCGCGGCTGCGGACGGAGCACGCCGCACGGCGAGCTCTCGGAGAACACCACCTGGGACCTCGTGGCCGACATCGAGAAGCTGAGGGAGCACCTCGGCATCGAACGCTGGATCGTCTTCGGCGGCTCCTGGGGTTCGACTCTCGCCCTCGCGTACGCCCAGACGCACCCTTCGAGGGTCCGGGGCCTGATCCTGCGCGGCATCTTCCTCTCGCGCCCCGACGAGATCACGTGGACGTTCGGCAAGGGGCTCGAGCGCATCGCCCCCGACCGCTACGCCGACTTCCTCGCCCCGCTCACGGCCGAAGAGCGCCGCGACCCTCTGTCCGCGTACCACGCTCGGCTCTCGAGCGACGATCCCGCCGTCGTGCGCGAGGCGGCGCTCACGTGGAACCGCTGGGAGGAGCTGGGCTCCTACCTCGTGCCCGAGGTCGGTCCCGTGGCGGAAGAGGACGTCCCCGCAGAGATCACGCTCGCGCGCATCGAGTGCCACTACTTCCGGAACGGGGGCTTTTTCGAGGACGACCAGCTGCTCCGGAACGTGCCGAAGATCGCCCATCTCCCGTGCGACATCGTGCAGGGCCGCTACGACATGGTCTGCCCCGCATCGGCGGCCTGGGACCTGCATCAGGCCTGGCCCGGCTCGCGGCTCACCATCGTGCCCGACGCCGGCCATGCCGCGAGCGAACCCGGCATCACCGAGGCCCTCGTCGCCGCGACGGAGGCCTGGAAGGAACGGAGGACGTGATGAAGAAGATCGACGCGCACCTCGCCGACTACGCCCACTACCACCAGACGAGCGGCAACGTGGCCTGCCATTTCGTGGGCATCCCGCTCATCGTTTTCGGCCTTCTCGCCATGCTGAGAGCCGTGCCCCTCACGAGCGTGGGCGGCTTCACGGTCACCGCGGCCGAGGTGGTCGTCCTCCTCTCGGCGATCTACTACCTCACGCTCGACGTTGCTCTCGGCGGCGCCATGGTGCTCCTCTCCTGCATCTTCGACGCGGGGGCCGTCGTCGTCGCGAACGCCTGGATCGGCCTCGCCGCGTTCGTGATCGGCTGGATCTTCCAGGGCATCGGCCACGCGAAGTACGAGAAGAAGTCGCCGGCCTTCCTGAAGAACTTCGTGCACCTCCTCGTGGGCCCCGTGTTCCTCATCAACGAGGCCACGAAGCTGCGCCCCATCGAGCACCCCCGGGCCCTTTGACGCCGGGCCGCCAGCGGCCTACGATCTCGGGCATGAAGAGAACCCTCACCACCCTCGCCCTCGCGATCTGTGTTCTGGCCTCGGGCGCCGCGTTTGCCGGCGACAAGAAGTGCGAAGGCAGCAAGGACGCCAAGAAGGGCGACCACAAGTGCTGCGCCGGAGAGGCCTCCGCCAAGAAGGCCGACAAGGACGCCGCCAAGCCCGCCGACGCGGCCAAGTCGACCGAGTCTGCCAAGCCCGCCGGCTCGAGCCGGTAACGTGGTGCCGACGTCTTCCGGTGTCCGGAAGGCGCAGTTCGGGAGTGCGGCGAGGGGATTCGTTCTCCTCGCCGTCTTGCTTTTGGGCGCCGGATCGCTCCTCGCCGTCCAGGCCTCCTTGAACCTCTACTTCCAGTCCACGCTCACGGACGCGGCCTACCAGAAGGCCTTCTTCGCGAAGCTCGCGGGCTCGTACCGGATGCCTAAGTCCGGAGCGCCGAAGCCCGGCGCCAAGACCGTCGTGCAGGCCGTCGTCGCCAAGGACGGCAAGCTCGTCAGCGCGATGGTGTCGACGGAATCGGGCTCTTCCAAGTGGGACGCGGCTGCCCTCGCCGCCGTGAAAGCGGCCGCGCCGTATCCGCCCCTGCCGTCGAGCTACGGTTTCGCGGCCGTCCAGGTGCACGTGCACGTTTCCGCGGTCCCCTAGACGGCCCTCTGCCGGTACGATCCGCGGCGCATGAAGCGCGCCGCAGCCCTCCTCACCACCCTCTTCGCTGGTTCTCTCCTCGCCGTCGACGTCGCCGACACGCGGCTCCTCACGGACCCCGCGATCTCGAAGGACCGCATCGCGTTCGCTTACGCGAACGATCTCTGGACGGCGGGCCTCGACGGCGGCAACGTGAAGCGCCTCACGTCGCACCCCGGCGTCGAGAGCGGCCCGAAGTTCTCGCCCGACGGGGGCCTCGTCGCGTTCACCGCGCGCTACGAAACCCAGGCCGACGTGTGGATCGTGCCGGCCGGGGGCGGCACCGCGAAGCGCCTCACGTTCCACCCCGCGAACGACACCGCGCTGGGCTTCACGCCCGACGGCAAGTCGGTGCTGTTCGCCTCGCCGCGCGAGGCTTACACGGGACGGCATCAGCAGCTCTATACGGTGCCCGTCGGCGGCGGCTTCCCCACGAAGCTGCCCATTCCCACGGCGTTCAAGGCCGCGTACTCGGAAGACGGCAAGACGCTCGCGTACCTGCCCCTCGCCGAGCCGTTCCTCCAGTGGAAGAACTACCGCGGCGGCCGGACGGCGACGCTCCTCCTCTACGACCCCGTCACGCACGCGACGCCCAAGGTGCCGCAGCCCGCGGGGCGCTGTAACGACACGGACCCCATGTGGGCCGGCGGCAAGCTCTACTTCCGCTCGGACCGCGACGGCGAGTTCAACGTCTACTCGTACGACCCCGCGAAGAAGGCCGTCACCCGCGTCACGAAGCACGAGGACTTTCCCGTGCTGAACGCCGGCGCCGGCGCCGGCAAGATCCTCTACGAGCAGGCCGGATACCTGCACCTCCTCGACGCGGCCTCGGGCTCTTCGAAGCGGCTCACGATCGGTGTGCCGGCCGACCTCGTGGAGACGCGCTCGCGCTTCGCCAAGGGCGCCAAGTGGGTGCGGAACGCCGCGCTCTCGCCCTCGGGCGCGCGCGTCGCGCTGGAGTTCCGGGGCGAGATCGTGACGCTCCCGCGCGAGAAGGGCGACGACCGCAACCTCACGGAGACTCCGGGCGCGCACGAGAGAAACCCGGCCTGGTCGCCGGACGGCAAGACCGTGGCGTACTTCGGCGACGCCACGGGCGAGGTCGAGCTGGTGCTCTCCGCGCACGACGGCAAGGGCGCGCCGCGCTCCCTTCCGCTCAACGGCTCGGGCTTCTACACCGACCTCAAGTGGGCTCCCGACTCGAAGAAGGTGAGCTACCGCGACAACACACGGACGATCTGGATTCTCGACGTCGCGACCGGCCAGAAGACGAAGGTCGCGACGGACGCCGTCTACGGCCCCGTGCCCGTGCTCAACCACTCCTGGTCGCCGGATTCGCGGTTCCTCGCGTACACGCAGAACAACGCCACGTACTTCAACCGCGTGTACGTGTTCGACCTCGAGAAGAAGGCGTCCATTCCCGTGACGTCCGAGCTCGTCGACGCGCGGAGCCCCGTGTTCGACGCCTCGGGCAAGTACCTGTACTTCGTCGCCTCGACCGATGCCGGCCCCGTGGCCGACTGGTTCGCGCTCTCGGATTCCGATTCGCAGCTCACGGAGTCCGTCTACCTCGCCGTCCTCGCCAAGGGTGTTCCCTCGCCCCTCGTGAAGCCGAGCGACGAGGAGACGCCGAAGAAGGACGAGCCTGCCGCCGAACCCGCGAAGGACGCGCCGAAGAAGGACGACGCCAAGCCCGAGCCGAAGAAGGACAAGGCCGTGAAGGTCGTCGTGGACGCCGACGGGCTCTCGCAGCGCATCCTCGCGATGCCGCTCAAGCCCGCCGAATACGACGATCTGGCCGCGGGCGCCGAGGGTCAGCTCTTCTATCGCCGCGCGTCGCCTCCGGGCGCGGACGCGGGGCTCTTCCGCTACGACCTCGGAAAGCGCAAGGAAGACACGCTCACCGAGAAGGCCGACGGCTTCCAGCTCTCTCACGACGGCAAGCGCGCGCTCCTTCGCGTGAAGGACGCCTGGCACCTCGTGGACGTGGCCGACAAGCTCGACCTCATGAAGTTCAAGCTCTCCGTCGACGCGATCCGCGTGCGGGTCGAGCCCGTTGCCGAGTGGAAGCAGATCTACGACGAAGCCTGGCGCATCAACCGCGACGAGTTCTACGACCCGGGCATGCACGGCGCGGACTGGAAGGGCCTCAAGGCCAGGTACGCGGCGCTCCTTCCGCACTGCGCGACGAGGCAGGACGCGTTCCGCGTGATCCGCTGGCTGCACAGCGAGCTGGCCGTGGGGCACCACAACCAAGGCGAGGGCGACTCGCCGTGGGAGCTCGAGAAGAGCGCGGGCGGCCTCCTCGGCGCCGACTTCGTCATCGCGAACGGCCGCTACCAGTTCAAGACGGTGCTCAGCGGCCTCAACTGGGAGCCCGAGCTGCGCGCGCCCCTCACCGAGCCCGGCGTCGACGTGGTGGCCGGCGAGTACCTCCTCGCCGTGAACGGGAAAGACCTGCGTCCACCCGAAGAGCTGTACGAGCGCTTCGAGAGGACGGCGGGCCGCATCGTGGAGATCACCGTGGGCAGGAACGCCGACGGCACGGGCTCGCGGACGGTGAAGGTCGTGCCCATCGAGGACGACCGCGCGCTCCGCGCCCGCGCGTGGATCGAAGGGAACGTGGCGAAGGTGACCGAGGCCTCGAAGGGCCGCGTCGCCTACGTGTGGGTGCCGAACACCGGAGGCTCGGGCTTCCGCGAGTTCAAGCGCTACTTCTACCCGCAGGTCGACCGCGACGCGATCATCCTCGACGAGCGCTACAACGGCGGCGGGCTCGTGGCCGACTACTACATCGAGCTCCTGCGGCGCCCGCTCATCTCGCGCTGGGCGATGCGGCACGGCGCCGACCTCAAGACGCCGCTCGCCGGCATCCACGGACCCAAGGTGCTCCTCGCCGACGAGAGCGCGGGCTCCGGCGGCGACCTCCTGCCCTGGATGTTCCAGAAGCTGAAGCTCGGACCGGTGGTGGGTACCCGCACGTGGGGCGGTCTCGTGGGCATTCTCGGGTTCCCCGTGCTCATGGACGGCGGCACCATCACGGCGCCGAATCTCGCCATCTGGAACGAGGACGGCTACGTCGTCGAGAACGTGGGCGTTCCGCCCGATGTCGAGGTGGAGCAGACGCCGGCCGACGTCATCGCGGGGCGGGATCCGCAGCTCGAGAAGGCGCTCGAGATCGTGATGAAGGAGCTGGCCGCGAATCCGGTGAAGGCGCCGAAGCGTCCGGCGTTCCCGATCCGCGTTCGCAGGTAGTGAAATCTCTGCGGGGAGCGCTCGTGGTGGCGCTCCTCGCCAAGGGGCTGG
>JAEUQS010000150.1 GCA_016789625.1 Acidobacteriota bacterium
TCAGCCCCGTGCTCGAGGAGAGCGTCGCCAAATCGCTCACGCGGGAGCGGGACAGCCGCTTCGCGACGGCCGCGGCCATGCGGGAAGCGCTCGAGGCGTTCCTGCGGATGCCGCCCGACGCCCGCCGCCGGCGCATGGGGAACACGCTCCACGGCGAGACGCTCGTGCTCGGAGGCGAGGGCTCGAAGACCGCCGTGACCGAGGCCATGGACGAGAAGGAGGACAGCACGTCCTTCGTGTCGCAGATGGTGCCGCTCTCGGGAGGCTCGTCGGCGCCCTCGAGCATCACGGCTCCGAGCGGGCTGCGAGCGGCGCCGGGCTCACCGGAGCCGAGAGCGTCCACACCACCCAAGGCAGCGGAACCGGTGCCGCGCACGGATCCCTCGCGCATCCTTCCCACGGCCGTCGCGCCGCAGAAGAGCCGGGCGCTCCTTTTCGCGCTGCCTGCCGTGGCGCTCGTCGCTCTGGCCGGCACCGTGCTCGTGCTCCGGGGCCGGTCTGCCGAGCCGCCCCCCGTCGTGACCCAGGAGGTCCCGACTCCGGTTCCGGTCGTTCCCCAGCCCACGGCGATTCCCGAGCCCACCGCGATCCCCGTGGAAGCCCCGACGGAAGCGCCCGTCGTGACGGCTCCGCAGCCCACGCGGGAGCCGGTCGTCATCCGGACGAGGCCGGTCGCGCCTCCCCCGGTCGAGCCGCGCCCGATCAGGCAGGCCGTGACGCAGCCGGCGGTCGACGACAGCGCGGCGCCCGCGCCGCCCGACGACGTGAAGGCGCTCGCGAACGGCAGGTCCGTGGGGATCTCCGTGACGGTGGGAGAGGACGGCTCCATCAAGAGCCTGCGCGTGATCAGCAAGGTCTGTGGACCGTGCGACAAATGGGCCGAGGAGACCGTCCGGACGTATTTCAAGTTCCGGCCGGCCGAGGATCAGGACCACAAACCGGTCGAGGCGAAAGTCGCGTTCTCCATCTCCTTATAATTCGCCCGGTTCCGAACACCCCGAGGAGAAGACGACACATGAAGCAGCTTCTGCGTATCGCATCGGTTCTGGCCGTCGCCACGCTCGCCACCGGTTGCGCCAAGACCATTCCGCTCAACATGGCGGTCGAGGTCGTGGCCGAGCCCGGCACGGCCGACGTGACCTACAAGGGCAAGCAGCTCGGAGCGACGCCGGCGAACGTCGACGTCAAGACGTTCGACGACCTCAGCGCGATCATGGCGAAGCAGGGCGACCTCGAGGTCGTGGAGCGCCGCGTGCGCATCCTCTCGCCCGACAAAGCCCAGCTCATCTTCCGCATGGGCAAGGGCCAGGAGAGCGCCGTGGCCAAGAAGCTCGGCCTCACGAAAGTGCTGGTCTTCGATTACGCGGAAAAGGTCTCCTTCGACAGCGGCAAGGCCGAGCTGAAGCAGGATGCGCTCCCGATCCTCGCCAAGCAGGCCGAGATCCTCAACCAGTACTTCCCGAACGCGGTCGTCAACGTCTGCGGACACACGGACTCGACCGGCGGGGACGACTTCAACCTGAAGCTCTCGCTCGACAGGGCCGAGCAGGTGGCCGCGTTCCTCGAGAAGCAGAACGTCGCCAAGAGCCGCATGAAGATCCACGGCTTCGGCAAGGACTATCCCGTCGACTCGAACACCACGCCGCAGGGCCGCGGCCTCAACCGCCGCACCGAGATCGTCCTCCCGCAGTAGCGCGTGACGGATCCTTCGGAGGTTCCCCCGGGCTCCGCGGAGCGTTTCGCGCCCGACGGCCCGCCGGGGAGCCTCCGGCTGACGGCTCTGCTGCTCGGCCTCTTCGTCGATCAATTCGGAACCCGCGTGTTCATGACCGTGGTGGCGGTGATCCTCATGGCGATGGATCCGAAGCTGGTGGAGCCGAACGGGCTTTCCCTGCAGGCGCAGCTCCTGCTCATGTTCTTCGGGCTTCTGTTCACGATCCTGGGCGGTTTCGTCACGGCACGCTTCGCGGGCCGCGACGCCTGCTGGCACGCGGTGATCATGGGCGCCCTCACCCTGACGATGGGCGCTCTGCAGTCCCATTTCGGCCAGACGGGCCCGGACACCTCGCCGTTCTGGATGTCGGCCCTCGGGTACGTGGTGACGATTCCCGGCGCGGTTCTCGGCGGCTATCTGGCGTTCGTGACGCGCCCCGCGACCCCTACCGAAGTGTGAGGTCCGGAAGGCCGTGCGGCCCGCGCTGAGGCGCCTCTTCCTCCTCGCCGCCTCGACCGACACGAAAGCGGCGCGCACGGAAGAGGGCTTCACGGCACCCTGTCTCCACTGCCGCAGCACGCTGGCCGTGAGGGCCGACGGCGAGGCGCTCGGCAACGCGACGCTCGAGCACGTCGTGCCGGTGAGCTGGTTCGGAAAGCGACCCGCGACCCGGCTCGTCGCCGGGCTCGACGGGCCCGACGACGCGCGAAACCTGGCCCTCGCGTGCCGGCGCTGCAACCACGACAAGGGCACGGGCCCCGACGCCCGCGGGCCCGCGGACGCGCGGGCCTTCGAGATCGTCGCGAGGCTCGTCGCGACCCGCCTCGCCCGGTTCGAGCCGCCTCCTCCGGCGACGGTGGAAGGCCCGGCCGCGTATGAGGAGGGAGCGATGACGAATCGGGAGCCAGGGCGGAGCCCGCGGAGGAAGACCTGAACCCCATCACCCACGTGCTCGCTGCCTGGGCGCTCGGCGATACCGCGACGCGCGATCGCGACGCGGTCCGCGACCGCTCGCTCGTGGCCTGGAGCGGCGTGCTGCCCGATCTGGACGGCGCGGGCGTGGTCCTCGACCTCGCGAACCGCGCCCTCTCCCGCCCCGAGACGATGTACTACTTCGAATGGCACCACCGGCTGCTCCACGGAATCCCGGGCGCGCTCCTCATCGCCGGCGGAGTCGCCGCGTTCGCGAAGCTGAAGGTCCGGACGTTCGCGCTGGCCTTCGCCGCCGTTCACCTCCATCTCGTGTGCGATCTCGTGGGGTCCCGCGGCCCCGGGCCCGACGACTTCTGGCCCATCGGCTACCTCGAGCCGTTCTCCCGGGCGCTCACGTTCGAATGGGCGGGTCAGTGGACGCTGAACGCCTGGCCCAACATCCTCTTCACGCTGCTCCTCCTCGCGTTCGCGTTCTGGTCGGCCGTGCGGCGCGGGTACTCGCCCGTCGAGCTCTTCGGCCTCCGCGCGGAAGCCGCCTTCGTCGACACCGTGAAAGCCCGGGCTCGAACCCTGGGATGGGCCGCGCTCGTCGTCCTCGGGCTCCTCACGCCGGCGCTCCACGCCGATTCCGAGGGCGTGCGGCTCGCGGCCGCGGCCCGCGGGCAGGTGGGCGTCACGGTGCGCTACGACGGGAGCTACGCGCGGCTCGCGTTTCCCCGCGGCGACGTGCCGCGGGATCGCGGCGTCTGCACCGACGTCGTCGTCCGGGCGTTCCGCGACGCCTGGAACGTGGACCTCCAGGTGCTCGTGAACGCGGACATGAAGAAGGCGTTCGCGAGGTACCCGGCGATCTGGGGCCTTTCGCGCCCGGACCCGAACATCGACCATCGGCGCGTGCCGAACCTCGCCACGTTCTTCGCGCGCCACGGACGCGCGCTGCGCGGCGAGCTTCGGGCCGGCGCGTACGAGGCGGGAGATGCGGTGACGTTCCGCCTGCCGTCGGGCCTTCCGCACATCGGCCTCGTCTCCGACGTGCGGAGCGCCTCGGGCACGCCGCTCGTGATCCACAACGTCGGGTCGGGCGCGGTGGAGGAGGACGTCCTCTTCGCATACGTCCTCACGGGCCACTACCGCTACAGGCCTTCCCGGCCGGGTCCCTGAACCCGCTATCGGGTTTCGATGCCGGGCAGGACCGAGACCTTCAGGGTCTGCTTCGAGGTGCTGCTCCCCGAGGTGAGCGTCACCGTGTAGTCCCCGGGCCGCACGAACTTCTCCCGGCCCTCGCTGCCGTACTCGGCCAGCACGTCCTTCGTGGGGCGGAGGTCCCACCACACGCGTGAGAAGCCGGGAACGGACGGCGCCTTCAGGTTGGCGACCGTCTGACCGGCCGCGTTCCGGATGGCGATCTTCACGTCGTCGCCCGTGCGCTCCGCGAGCCAGAACGTGAGAGGCGCGCCCTCGGGCGGGTTCTCTCCGCGGAACTCTCCCTTGCCGGTCCATTCGCCGGAGCCCGGGAGGAGGTACGCCGCGGTGGCCTCGCGGGGGGGAAAGAGATGAGCGGCAGTCTGAGAAGGTGGGAACGAGAGGAGAGGCGCGGCATCGTCCAGGACGTAGAGGCTCCGGCCGTGCGTCGCGACCACGAGGTCGCGCTCGTCGGGGTGGATCACGAGGTCGTCCACGGGCACCCGCGGAATGCCCGGGATCCGCGTGTACGTGAGCCCCCGGTCGACCGTGACGAAGAGACCGGCCTCTGTGCCCACGAAAAGGACCGACGGCCGGAGCGGGCTCTCCGCGAGGGTCTTGGCCGGGACGCCGTCGGGCAGGTTCCCGGCGATGCTCTTCCAGGTCTTTCCGGCATCCTCGGTGACGTACACGAGCGGCGCGTGGTTCCCCGAACGGAACGCGCTCACCACGAGGTACGCGTGCGCGGCGTCGTGGGCGCCCGGCACGACCCGCGAGATCCACTGTCCCTTCGCCGGGGCGGGCAGACCGCCGGAAAGGTCGGTCCAGCTCTCTCCGCCATTCGCCGTGAGCCACAGCTTGCCGTCGTCGGTGCCGGCCCACAGAAGGCCCTTCTGCCGCGGGCTCTCGGCCAGCGTGTAGACGACCCCGTGGTTCTCGGCGCCGCTCCCGACGGTGTCGGTGCGCTCGGGGTCCTTCGCCGAGGCCGAGAGGTCGGGGCTGATCGTCTCCCAGCGCTCGCCCCGCTCCGTGAGCCGGAAGACGCGGTTCCCCGCGAAGTAGAGAACGCCCTTTTCGTGGCGGCTTCCGAAGAGGGGCGCGTTCCAGTGGAAGCGGAAACGCGACTGTCCTTCGGCGGGCTCGGGACGGAGCGACTTCGACTCGCCCGTGCGGAGGTTCAGGCGATACAGCGTGCCCTGCTGCGACTCGGTGAAGATCTCGTCGGGATCGACGTCCGAGAACGCGCAGTCGAAGCCGTCGCCGCCTCCCGCGCTGATCCAGTCGGCGTTGCGGATGCCGTCCTTGGAGCTGCGCCGGCTCGGGCCCACCCAGTTCTGGTTGTCCTGCAGCCCGCCGCAGATGCGGTACGGCTTCGAGCCGTCGACCGAGGCGCGGTAGAACTGTCCCACCGGCATCTTGTTGAGGCCGTCCCACGTGCGCCCGCCGTCGAACGACTGGAACAGTCCGCCGTCCGTGCCAATCAGGAGCCGTCGCGAGAACGGGGCCTTCTGAGGCTCGCCCTCCTTGGGAGTTTCCCGCGGGGTTCGGGCCGCGTCCTCGGTGCCGAGAGCCAGGGCGTGATTGTCGGGATGGACCTTCTCGAAGAGGTCCTCGCGGAACGTGCGCCCGCCGTCTTCCGAGACGTGGAGCGACATTCCCAGGACGTACACCCGCGCGTCATCGAACGGGTCCACGCGGATCTGGCTGTAGTAGAAGGGCCGGGGGTTGAGCGGATTCGTCCGCGTGAACGTCTCGCCGCCGTCCTCGGAGCGAAAGACGCCGCCCGCGCGGCTCCGGAGCTCGCGGAGGGGCTGCGCGCCGCCCTCGTCGCTCTGCACGATCGCGAGGACGACGTTCGGGCTCGAGCGCGAGACGTCCAGCCCGATGCGCGCGAGCCGCGAGGGCAGGCCCTTCTCGAGCTTCTTCCACGTGCCTCCGCCGTCCGTGGACTTGAAGATGCCGCCCGCGTCCTTACCGCCCGTGACCTCCCAGCCGGCCCGGAACGAATACGGGGTGCGCTGGCGCGCGTAGAGCACCGCGTAAACGGTCTCGGGGGTTTTGGGGTCGAGGGCCAGATCTCCGGCGCCGAGCTGGTCCTGGAACGGAGCCGCGCCCCGGAGCACGGCCTTCCAGGAGCCGCCGCCGTCGGTCGTCTTGTAGAGACCGCGCTCGCCTCCGGGCTGCCAGAGGTCTCCCGTGGCCGCCACGTAGGCGGTCTTCGGGTCGGTGGGGTGGGCCACGATGCGGGCGATGGTCCGGCTCTTCGCGAGGCCGCAGCTCTTCCAGCTGTCGCCGCCGTCGGTCGAGACGAAGACGCCCTCGCCGAAGCTGGCGCTGTTGCGGTCGCTGGCCTCGCCCGTGCCGGCCCACACGATCTTCGGGTTCGCGGGCGACACGGCGAGGGCGCCGATCGCGAGCGTCGACTCCTTGTCGAAGACGGGGGAGAACGAGGCTCCGTTGTTCGAGGTCCTCCACACGCCGCCCGACGCGAAGCCCACGAAATACCGATACGGGTTCGAGGGATCCAGGGCGATGTCGCTCACGCGGCCCCCCATCACGGCCGGGCCGATGGCGCGGGGCTTGAGGGCCTTGAGCGAGGGCTCGTCGAGGGTGAGGGGCGCGGGGGCGGCGGGACGGGCCGTGACCGGCGAGGCCGGAACCGCAGCCCCGCACAGGAGAGCGAGACCCGCCAGAAGGCGGCGGAAGCGCGACTTTCTCAGGGCTCGTTCTCGTCTTCCGCGAGGAGGCTCGTGAGCTGTGCGACGAGCGCGGCTCCGGCTTCCTTGTGGTACGGCTCGGCGTAGAACTTCGCGAGGTCGAGCGGCGGGTGCAACGTGATCCTGCAGGCCTTGAACAGCTTGCCCGGGATCTGCTTGTGCACGAGGAGATCGCGGAAGCCCGAGACCCTCATGGGCACCGCGACGGCCTTCGACCGGTGGAGGAGCTGCGCCACTCCGGGCCGGAGCGGGGCACCCTTCTTCGTGGTGCCGGCGGGGAAGTGGAGCAGCCATCCGCCCGCGATGGCCTCCTCGACCTTGGCGACGCCATCGAGGTCCACAGGGCGCTTCACGTCCTTGCCGCCTTCCCGGAAGGAGCGCCGGAACGTGACCCCGCCCGCCTTCGTGAGGAGCGTGGTGAGGAGGTTCTTCTTCATCGTCTCTTCCGCGGCGGAGAAGCGCAGGTAGGGGCTCTCCATGGGAAAGCGCTTCCGCACGTAGACGAGATCGAAGAAGGCGATCGCCTCCATGAAGTACGTCTGGTGGTTCGAGAGGAAGACCACGCCCTGGCGCGGCAGCGCGTCGAGCAGATCCTCGTTGTCGACCTTCACCTGGTTGAGAAGGCGGAAGTAGGGGAACGTGAAGCCCAGGCCGAGGCTCGCGATGAGACCGCGGCGAACCCAGCGGTCCAGGAACGTCTCTTCGAGCTTTTTCAATCGACTGGAATTCTAAGCGCTCTGCATCTCGATTCCCCACAGCACCATGTCGGTCGGCAGGGGCTTGCCGCCGAGGCGCCGCACCATCGAAGAGACCTGTCCGCGGTGGTACGAGGCGTGGTTCACCACGTGCCGGAGGACCACCCAGAAGGGAGCCGTCTTCGGCTCCCCCTTGAGGTTCTTCCAGGTGAAGGTCCGCTCGCGCTCTTCCTGAGACAGCCCCGCGACGAACGCGGCGAGCTCGGCCTCGGCGCCCGCGAGGAGCGCGACCGCGCTCTCGAGGTCGGGCAGCTCCTCCTCGGTGTGGAGCTTCGTGACGTCGCTGCCCGTGAAGCGCTTCGCCCACGCGTTCGTGGCCGAAGCGAGGTGCACGAACGTGGCCCGGAGCGAGGGCCATCCGCCGCCCATCTCACGCGTGTAGTCGCCTTCGGGCAGCGCGCGGAGCGCGGAGACGACGCGGGCATTCGCCCATTCCGAATAGGCGTAGAGCGAGGAGAGGTCGTCCTTCATTTCGCGTCGTCCTTCACGATGGTGTTTGTGAGCGTGCCGAGGCCGTCGATCGTGAGCCGCACGGTGTCGCCCGGCATCAGCCACTGGTCGTTCGTGATCTTCGAGCCGTTCAGCTCCAGGAAGCAGCCCGTCCCCACGGTGCCCGAGCCGATCACCTCTCCCGGCACGAGCGTCACGCCGTCGGCCGCCCGCTGAACGATCTCGGCGAACGTCCAGCTCATCTGGTTCACGTTGCCGTCCGACACCTGCACGCCGTTCACCTCGGCCGTCATGCGCGCGTTCAGCGTTTTGCCCCTGGGCGACTCCGAAAGCCGCGGGCCGAGCTCGTCCTTCGTGACGAGCCACGGGCCGAGCGCGGTCGCGAAGTCCTTGCCTTTGGCGGGGCCGAGGTTGAGCTTCATCTCCTCCATCTGCAGCGTGCGGGCGGAGAAGTCGTTCATCACGCCGTAGCCGAAGATCGCGTCGTCGGCCTCCTCGAGCGTGGGGTTCGTGATCGTCTTGCCGATCACGATGAAGGCTTCGAGCTCGAAATCGAGCTTCTCGAGCCGTCGCCGTCCCACGCGGAGCTCGCCGGGCCCGATGACGCTCAGATGGTTGGTGAAGTAGAAGACGGGGAACTCGTCGAACTCGGGAATCATCTCGAGGCCCCGGTTCCTTCGCGCCGTGAGGACGTGCTGCCGGAACGCGTAGCCGTCGCGCATCGAGACGGGATTCGGGATGGGGGCGAGGAGCACCGCTTCGGCCTCGGGAACGTAAGCCTCCCCGGGGAGGTCGGTGCGTTGCGACAGCGATTCGGCGAGCGGCACGAGCGCGGCCGCGTCGCGGATCACGTCGAGCATCGAGAGGCCGCGGAACGCGGCGCTCGCGGCGCCGAGATCCAGGATCCGGCCGTCGTCGAGGCGCACGCCGGCGGAGTCCCGGGCGTCCTTGCGAAAGGTGACGAGCTTCATGCCGGGGTTATACGACAGGGGCCGGGGGCGTGAGCGCGGTGGCTGGCCAATGCGCGGAATCGGGCGCGGTGATCTGCAGAGCGTGCAGCTCCTTCGCGAGCGCCGCGGCCCAGCCGGCGAGGTCTTTCGGCCGCGCGGCCGGGTCCTTCGCGAGCGCCGAGAGGAGGAGCGCGTCGATCTTTCGCGAGATGGCGGGACGCAGCGAGGACGGAGGGGGCGCCGGAGTCCGCAGCACGGTGACGAAGACGGCGCCGAGATCGGCACCGGAGACGAGCGGGCTCCCCGTGAGCGCCTCCCACACGACCACCGCCAGCGAGTAGAGATCGCTCCGCACGTCGAGCGCTTTCGCGCTGGCCTGCTCGGGCGACATGTACTGCGGCGTCCCCACCACGTGCCCGGTCTGCGTGAGCGAGGCCTCCTCCGAGACCTGCTTGGCGAGCCCGAAGTCCAGGAGCTTCACCGAGAAGCGCAAGGCTCCGGAGGAATCCGAAGGCCGCGGCACGAGGAACACGTTCTCGGGCTTCACGTCGCGGTGGACCACGCCCCGCGCGTGGGCGGCCGAGAGCGCCGAGGCGGCTTCCGTGAGGAGCGTCGCGGCCTGCGCGAAGCTCGCGGGGCCCGCGCTCGCGAGCACGGCCGCGAGCGTCCGCCCCGCCAGCTTCTCCATCACGAGGAACGCCGCGCCGCCCGGCAGCTCGCCCGTGTCGAAGACCTCCACGACCCCCGGATGCCGGATGCCGGCCACGAGCCTCACCTCGATCTCGAAGCGGATGCGGGAGCGCGCGGTGCCGAGCGCCTCGGACCTCACCATCTTCACCGCCACCGTGCGGGAGAGCCGCTCGTCGAACGCCGAGTACACGGTCCCCATCCCGCCCTGCCCGAGAACGCGCTCGAGACGGTAGCGGGACGCGAAGCGGTACGGGACCACGGCATCGCTCGAAAGGGGCGCGCCGTCGGACGTGCAGCGCGTGAAGCTCGACGCGTCGAAGCAGCGGCCGCACGAGGGGCACACCGCGAGGAGCGAGAGGCCCTGAGCGACGAGCTCCTGACGGGTGCCCTCGGACGCGGCGCCCGCCGTCGCGAGGCGCTTGCGCAGGCGCTGCATCTCGACCGCGCCGCCGAGCTGGTGCGCGAAGCCCGAGAGGAGCCGCAGCTCCGCGGGGCCCAGGCTGCCCGCGGCCTCCACGACGAGCACCCCGCAGAGATCGCCCGTGAGGCCCTTGGCGGGCACGAGGAGGAGCTCCCCGTGCCGCTCCGCTGCCGCGTGGTGCGCCGTGAGCGCCGCGAGCGCGTCCGCGGGCAGGCTCGCCGTGCCGCTTCCCGAGACGAGCGAGGCGGCTCCCGCCTCGATGAAGAACACCTGGATCTCGTTCACGCCGATCACGGCCGCGAGCTCCCGGGCCACCGAGGCGGCCCAGGACGGCAGATCCTCGAGGAGCCCGGGCGCCTCGCGCAGGAGCTCGTCGACGCGCCGCTGCGTGCGCTCGAGCTTCTCGTTCGCGAGCTTCAGGCTCTGCGTGCGCTCGTCGACCTCGGCCTCGAGCTGCCGCGTTCGCTCCCGGAGCCGCGCCGTACGCAGCCGGAAGACTCCCGCGAGGAGGAGCGCGCCCAGGAGCGCGTAAGCGGCGTAGGCCGGGAGCGTTCGGGAAAGAGGCGGCGCGATCTCGAACGCGAACGGGCGGGCGGCTCGCTCGCGGCCCCACACGTCGCGCGCGACGAGCTTCAGGGTGTAGCGCCCCGCGGGCAGGTTGGTGACGACGCGGCTCGTGTCGGTGGTGAACGGAGGCGGGGCCTCGTCGAAGCCTTCGAGGAGCGGCGAGAACGTGTTCCTCTCGGGCGCGTCGTAGGCCGGGAGCGCCCACTCGAACCTCAGAGACCTCTGCTTCCACTCGAACGGCGACGGAGCGCCGCCGAGCGGAACCGCGGCCGGGCCGGCGCGTACGGAGCGGAGCAGCGGCGGGAAGCCCGGGCCTTCGGGCGGCGCGACGGTGAGGTCGAACCGGTAGAGGCCCTCGTCCGTGCCGACCCACACGACGTCGCCCTCGGGGAGGAGCGCGAGCACGCGCGGCGACGTCTCGAGGCGCGAGAAGGCGCCCGCTGCGTAGGTGTCGCCCTGGGAGCCTCGTGTCGCCACGAGGAGCGCATTGCCGAAGCGCACCAGATCGCGGCCCCCGGAAAGCTCGACCGAGCGCGAGAGGCTCGGGTCTCCGAGAGAGAGCTCCGCGGGCGGAGAGCGGGTGAGCTTGAACCGGCCCGGCTCCTCGAAGACGTAGATCCCCGAAGTGGCGCCGAACACCCGGTTGCCCAGGAGACGGAGCGGCCTCACGACGCCCGCGGGGAGCCCGTTCTTCTCGCCGAACGCCGAGGTCGTGCCCGAGGGGAGAACCCTCACGAGGCCGTCCTCGAGGCCCAGCCAGAGCGTGCCGTCGGGGTCCTCGCCGATCAGAGTCACGTTCACGTCGACCCCCGGCACGCGGCCTTCCCACACCGGGCCCCCTGGAGTGAGACGCACTTTTCCGAGGCCGGGCTCGAGGCCGGCGTAGACCAGAGACGGGTCCTTCGAGGAGCGGACGAGCGGCGCCGTGGCCTCGCCGACGACCGGAACGAAGCGCTCCTTCTCGAGCCGGAAGATGCCGCTGCGACAGCTCAGGAGGAGAGTCCCGGGCACGGAGACGATCGAGAAGCACTGTGACTCGGCGCCCGGCACGGGCACGAAGCGCGCGTTCTCGAGTCCGTTCCGCGGGATCAGCCGCAGAGGTCCGCGCGACGTCGCGGCGTAGAGCGATCCCTCGTGCCGGGCGAGGCTCTCGACGAAACCGGTCACGCCGGACTCCTCGCCGAAGCGGCTCACCGGCGAGGGCCATTCGACGTGAGCGATGCCGTCCATGAGACCCAGCCACACGCCGGCCTCGCGGCTCGAGAGGATCGACAGCGCATCTTCCGCGGGGAGCCCGGCCGGCCGGCCGACGACCCCGAGGACGCGTCCGCGCCCGCCCTCTACGGCGAAGCGCACGAGGCCCCCGCGAAACGTGAGGATCGCGAGCGTGCCGTCGGGCAGCCACGCGCCGCCGTAGATCTCCTTCTCCACGAGGTAGGCATCCGCGTCGGTGGGCAGGCGCGCGAACGCCGTGTCCGCCGTCGTCGCCTCGGGGTGAAAGACGTGGAGCCCCGAGCCGCGGGTGCCGATGAGAACGCTCCGGTCGCCGAACGGGAGGAACAGGAAGGCCCGGTCCTTCGCGAAGCGCTCGCCGAACGGGACGCGCTCGAGGCCTTCGCGTCCCAGGCGGAGGAGCCCGGCCTCGGTGTCGCGCTGGAGGAGCGTGTCGCCCACGAGGCCCGTCATCCCCAGCTTGCCGTTCGCTCCGAGGGGCGCGAATGCCGTCCACGCGTCTCCGAGCTTCCGGAACAGCCGATCGGGCGTTCGGAAGAAGACGCCGCGGCTCGTGGCGACTGCCGACCAGAAGTCGCCGAGCGGGGGCCCGCCCGCGGGGAGCGCGCTCTTCAGGGAGACGAACCGCGTGTCGCCCGTGGGATCCGTCTCCACGCGGCCGAGGTCTCCCGCCGCGCCCGTGTAGAGGACGTCGCCGTCCCGGGCGAACGACAGAACCACGGCCCGTGCCGGCGTCGGTGTGGTGCGCCAGCGGGTTCCGTCGAACTCGAGGACGCCGTGGTTGTTGCCGAAGTAGAGGATGCCGCGGGCGTCCTGGTGCACCGCGAAGTTCTGAGGTCCCTTGCCGAACGCGGGATCCAGCGTTTCCCGGGCGCGGTAGGCACGAACGAGCGGGAGACCCGCTTCCTCGGGACGCTCGCCGGCCTCGAGGCGCACACAAGCCAGGCACAGCCCGAGCAGGGCCAACGCGGCGGGCCGGCGCGCACATCGCCGTTTCACGGTGCCCGAAGTCTAGACGGGCACGGTCCCCTTGGACCGCTCACCGGGATTCGCCGGAATGCGCGCGGTGAAGTGCGAGCCCTTGCCCGACTCGCTCTCGACGGTGAGGTCGCCGCCCATCAGCTCGCAGAACCTCTTGGCGATCACGAGCCCGAGGCCGGTTCCACCATAGGTGGCCGAGGTCGACGCCTCGGCCTGGAGGAACGGCTGGAACAGCCGCTCGAGCTGCGGCGGCGTCATCCCGATTCCCGTGTCGGAGACGCGCAGCGAGATCTCCTCGCTCTCTCCGGAGCCGACGCGCGAAACGGCGAGGGTCACGGTGCCGCCCTTCGTGAACTTCGAGGCGTTCGAGAGGAGGTTGAGGAGCACCTGCATCAGCCGCGTGCGGTCGGCCGTGATGCTTCCCGCGCCGGGGCTGCCGGCGACGACGAGCTGGTTCGCGTTCCTGGCGACGAGAGTCCGTACCGTGGACACCACGGTCGACACGAGGTCGTCCAGGGGGAAGGTCTCGAGGTGGAGCTCGAAGCGGCCGGCCTCGATCTTCGAGAGGTCCAGGATCTCGTTCACGAGCTGGAGTTGCAGCTGGGCCGCTCCCCGGATCCGCTCGACGTCCTCGAGAGAATCGTCGGCGCGGCCGGGCAGCTCCTCGAAGAGAAGCTCGGCGTAGCCGAGGATGGCGTTCAGCGGGGTTCGCAGCTCGTGGCTCACGTTCGCGAGGAACGCGTCCTTCGTGCGGCTGCCGGCGAGCGCCTGATCGCGGGCCGCGATGAGCTCGTGAGTCCGGGCCTCGACGACGGCCTCCAGCTCGCGAGCCCGCGCGTGCAGCGACGCCGTGCGGAACCAGAGGAAACCCGCGATGCCGAGGCCGAGCGCGAGAACGTAGGCGGCGAGAGCGGGTGCCGTCTTCCAGGGCGCCTCGGCGACGCGGAACGACAGCTCGACCGGGCCCGATTCCGTGCCGCGCTCGTCGCGACCCCAGCCTCGGAACACGTAATCGCCCGCG
>JAEUQS010000168.1 GCA_016789625.1 Acidobacteriota bacterium
GAGATCCCCACCGTGCAGTCGCGTGAGGGCGCGAGCCTCTCGCGATACGGCGGCGCGCCTCTCGTGATCACCGGCCTCAAGGGCGGCGCGGGCTCCGGCTTCCGCACCAACGTGATCCTGGCCGAGACCTCGGGGGCCGAGCTCACCGCCCGGCTCTCCCTCCGCCTCGCGGACGGCACCCAGGCGCGGACGCGCACCATCACCGTGAAGGCGTATTCCAAGGAGCAGATCAACTTCAACGACGACTCTCTCTTCCCGCAGGGCGAGAGCTACGACGGCGCGAGCCTCGAGGTGACGCCCGTCGAGGGCATCGGCTCGATCGCCGGCTTCGCGACCGTGATCGACAACGCCTCGCAGGGCTACACGACGCGGGCCGGCCGCTTCGTGCAGGAGACCGTGGAGACGAACCTGCGCGCTCTCCGCGCCGAAGGCAAGGGCCGCAACGCGCTCGCGCCCCGCGCCCTCTCGCGCTTCGTGATCGCGGCCGCGGCCCGCGCGAGCGGCGCGAACAACTCGCTCTTCACGACGACCGTCTCGATCACGAACGGCGTGGGCTCGACGGCGAACCTCACGCTGCGCTACCTGCCCGACGACGGCTCCACGGTCGAGCCGAAGACGCTCTCGATTCCCGGCCGCCGCACCGTCACGCTGACGGACGTCGTCGGCACGTTCTTCGGCATGACGAACAACACGGCGGGCATGGTGTTCGTGGAGGGTGCCGACATCCGCAAGGTCGTCGTCACGTCCGACACGGGCACGCCGCTCAGCCTCACCGACGCGTCGCGCGGCGCGTCTCCCTCCACGCTCGCGGCCTACGCGCCCGAGGCCGTCGAGGCGCTCGGCAACCCGGCGGGCGGCCCGCCGTCGGCCGTCGTCTCGCACCCGGGCCTCGAGGAGAGCGACCGCTACCGCACGAACCTCATCCTCGCCGAGACGACGGGACAGCCGGTCCGCGTGCGCGTGAAGGTCGTGCCGGCGGGCTCGCTGGGCCAGCCGCTCGCCCAGAAGGAATACGACCTCCGCGCGTTCCAGCGGCTCCAGATCAACCGCTTCCTCTCCGACGTCGCCGCGACCGAGAGCGGCGCCGTGCAGTACGTCGACGTCGAGACCGTGGTCGAGTGGGTCAGCGGCGCGGGCCGCGTACTCGCCGTCGCGACGAAGATCGACAACGATCCCAACAGCAAACGGAGCGACATCTACGTGCTCGGACCGACGGGCAGCAACCAGGGAACCATTGGCTTCTAGGATCGGGTTCTAGGCCCCCGGGAACTTTCCCGATCCGGGCGGGTCTCCTTTCCGCAAAGGAGACCCGCCATGTTCGAGCTCGCCGCAGTGAAGTCCCGGAAGGCCGGTCCACTGTCCGTCTCCGCCGCGCTCCACGTCGTGCTCGGCGCGGTGCTCGTCGTGGGCTCGACGTGGGCCGTGAGCGATCCGCCGGATCCCACGATTCCCATGGAGCCTTACGTGCCCGTGTTCCTGATGCCGGTCGAGGAGCCGCTGCGGCTGCCGCCCGTGGCCAAGCCCCAGCAGGCGCCGGCGACGCCTCCCAGAGGCGAGCCTGCGCCCCGGCGAGCCGCAGAGCCCGAGACCGCTCCGGGGCCCGAGGAGACCCCGTTCCAGCCCGAGGCCATTCCCGATGGGCCTCCGTCGGCCGCTCCCGCTGACTCGGGGCCCGGGTCCTCCACTGCTGGCATTCCGGACCCCTTCGGGCGGCGGGACACGGCCGAGGGACCGCCCATCGGCTCGAGCGCGCCAGGGCCCTACAAGACCGGGACGGAGGGCGTCTCGGAGCCCGTGCTCATCCACTCTGTCGACCCCGTCTACCCGAACCTCGCCATCCGTGCCCGACTGCAGGGATTCGTGCTCGTCGAGGCCATCATCGCGGCCGACGGCACGGTGACCGACGTGCGGATGCTGGAGACGACGAGCCCGCTCTTCAATGCGGCGGCCATCGACGCCGTGCGCAAGTGGCGCTACCGGCCCGCCACGTATAGCGGCCTCGCCGTGCCCGTCTACCTCACCGTGCGCGTCACGTTCACGCTGAGGGGCTAGACCTCACCTCCACGTGACCACCTGATCGAGCGGCTTCCGGTGGATGTCGGGCACCTCGGCCCCGTCCGCCGGATGGCCCACCGGGAGGAGCAGGTAGGCCGTCTCGCCGGGCGCCGCGCCCAGGATCTCCCCCAGGAAGTTCATCGGCGACGGCGTGTGCGTGAGCGTCACGAGGCCGGCCGCGTGGATCGCGGCGATCAGGAACCCGCACGCGATCCCGACGGACTCGTTCGGGTAGTAGGCGTTCTGCCGCTCGCCGTTCACCAGCTCGTAGTCCTTCTTGAACACCACGATCAGTGCCGGCGCCGTCTCGAGGAACGGCTTGTGCCAATCCGTTCCGAGCGGCGCGAGCGCGAGGAGCCACGCGGGCGGCATGCGGTGCTCGTAGCTCTCCTTCTCTTCCTTCTCGGCCGCGACGCGGATGCGGGACTTCGTCTCCGCGTCCCGCACGATCACGAACCGCCAGGGCTGCCGGTTCGCGCCCGAGGGCGCCGTGGCCGCGGCCGCCACGAGCGCCTCGAGGACGTCATCGGCCACGGGATCGCTCGAGAAGTCGCGCACGCTGCGCCGGGCCCGCATCCGATCGCGAAACGCGCGCGCCCTTTCCAGCGATTCGTCCGCGGGGATCCGCTCGTGCACGAGGGGGAGGAATCTGTAGGTCTCGGTCATCGGCACAGTGTATGAAGGGAGCGGATGCTTCTCTTCCAGAGCGACGACGTCCTGGCCGTGGGCAAGCCGCCCGGGGTCTCGATGGCGACGTCCTCGCGCCCGGGCTCGGGAGAGGCGGCCGTCGCGCGGCTCCTCGCGGCCTGCGGCCTGCCGCCCGAGGAGGGTCTCGGCCTCGTGCACCGCCTCGACGAGCCGACCAGCGGTGTCGTGCTTCTGTCGCGAAACGCCGCCGCCCACCGGACGCTGACGCTGGCCTTTCAGGAGCGGCAGGTCACGAAGACGTACCGCGCTCTCGTGTGGGGGCATCCCGTGCCCGCCGCGGGGGTCGTGGACGCTCCCCTCGGGCGGGATCCGGTCGACGGCCGGCGCATGAAGGTGGTGCCCGGGGGGAAGCCGTCGGTGACGGGCTACCGCACGCTCCGGCGGTTTCCCTCGGTGGCCGACCTCTCGCTCGCGCCCGAGACCGGGCGGACGCATCAGATCAGGGTCCACCTCGCGTATCGGGGCCACCCGCTCGTGGGCGACGATCTCTACGGCACGGCGAAGAGGACCCGCGGCGTGCGGGATCCCGCGCTCCGGGCGGCGCTGGAGGGCGCGACGCGCTGCCTGCTCCACGCCGAGCGGGTCGTCGTGCCGGCCCTGGGGGTCGACGTCACGGCCCCTTTGTGGCCCGACCATGAGGCGCTTCTCGGGTTCCTTGCGAGAATGCACCGAGGTTGATGAGGATGGGTGGCTTCCGGGATCTCCCGCTCAAGGGGAAGCTCACGCTGCTCCTCGTTGCCACCACGGTGATCGTCCTCCTCGTCGCCTGCGCGGCCGTCTTCGCGTACGACTATCTCGCCTTCCGCCGCGATACCCTGCGCGACGCCGAGGTGCTGGCAGGTACCGTGGAGTTCGCCACGGCCGCGCAGATCGTCTTCTCCGACCGCGAGACGGCCCGCGAGAACCTCCGTTCGCTGCGCGGCCAGCCGGCCATCATCTCGGTCGCCGTGTACGACGGCGAGCGCCGGCTCTTCGCGTCGTTCCTCCGGGCCGGCGCTCTGCCGCCGCCTTCGCTGCTCGGCAAGGACGTTCCCGCGCGGGACTTCTCGCGCGAGAACCTCGTCGTCTCGCGGCGCATCACGTTCGACGGCCACGCCATCGGCACCATCCTCCTCACGTGGGACCTCGCCGAGGGCCGGGCCCGCCTTCAGCGCTACGGACTCACGCTCTCTCTCGTGATGCTCGTGGGCACGGGCCTCGCGTTTCTCCTCGCCCTGCGGCTCCAGCGTCTCGTCTCCGAGCCGATCCTCCACCTCCTCGAGGTGGAGAAGCAGGTCTCCGAGAAGGGCGATTTCACGCTCCGCGCCACGAAGACCTCGAACGACGAGCTGGGGCTCCTCATCGAGGGCTTCAACGAGATGCTGGAGCAGATCCGCGCGCGCGACGAGAAGCTCACCATCGCCAAGGAGCGGGCCGAGGAGGCCAACCACACGAAGAGCGCGTTCCTCGCGAACATGAGCCACGAGCTCCGGACGCCGCTCAACGCCATCATCGGCTACGCCGAGATGCTCCAGGAGGACGCCCGCGAGGAGGGCGTGCCGCGCTGGATCGGCGATCTCGAGAAGATCCGCGGCTCGGGCAAGCACCTCCTCGGGCTCATCAACGACATCCTCGACCTCTCGAAGATCGAAGCCGGCAAGATGGACGTCTCGCTCGACATCTTCGACGTCGGACAGCTCGTGGCCCGCCTCCGCGAGACCTCGGACCCGCTCATGAAGAAGAACGGCAACAAGTTCGCCGTCGTGGGAGCCGAGAGCGCCGGCGTCATGAGGTCCGACGAGACGAAGGTCTTCCAGGTGCTCCTGAACCTGGTCTCGAACGCCGCCAAGTTCACGAAGGACGGCGTCGTGACGCTCGAGGTCACCAAGGCGCGCACGGGGGAGACCGACACGCTGGCCTTCGCCGTGACCGACTCGGGCATCGGGCTCACGGACTCGCAGATCGCGAAGCTCTTCACGCCGTTCACCCAGGGGGATTCCTCCACCACCCGGCGCTACGGCGGCACCGGCCTCGGGCTCACGATCTCCAAGCGGTTCACGCAGATGCTGGGCGGCGACATCACCGTGAAGAGCGCGCCCGGCCAGGGCTCGACGTTCACGGCGGTCTTCCCGGTGAACGTCGTGAAGCGCAAGCGCGACTCCTCTTCGTCCACGATGATCATTCCCGCGCCGGGCAGCCCGGTGGGGACGATGTCGTCGGCCACGCTCTTCGGCCGCCGCACGCCGTCGCCCGCGGCGGCCGCGAGGCTCGTCCTCGTGGTGGACGACGATCCGGTGACCCGCGAGCTGACCTCGACCATCGTGGGGCGCGAGGGGTTCCGCGTGGAGATGGCCTCGAGCGGTCCCGAGGCGCTCGACAAGGCGCGCTTCTTCATGCCCGACGTGATCACGCTCGACGTGATGATGCCGGGGATGGACGGCTGGACCGTCCTCGCGAACCTGAAGCAGCACCCGACCCTGTCGAAGATCCCGGTGATCATGCTGACGATCGTGGACGACAGGAAGCTCGGCTACGCGCTCGGCGCGGCCGACTTCGTGCTCAAGCCCGTGGAGCGCGAGCGGCTCGCGAACGCGCTCCGCAAGTACG
>JAEUQS010000240.1 GCA_016789625.1 Acidobacteriota bacterium
AGCATCACGGGGATGTCGGAGACGATCGGGTAGACCACGCCCGCGGGCTTCTTCTCGCAGTCGCACTGGGCGCAGTGGAGCCCCTGCGTGACGACCGGGGTCTCGTCGCGGAACTTGTCGCGGTACTTCTCCACGAGATCGCGGGCCACGTCCTCGCGGAGCTCGCAGAGCGTCACCGGAGGACGGGTTTCCGATGCGGGGCAGGCGAGGATCGCAAGGAGCTCGGGGTCGACGGCCATCGCGCCGATCTTAGCGCGCCCGGGGCTTGGAAAGGCGCCGGCGCATCGCGTCGGGAAGGGACGCGGGCGGCACCGGGGGCGTGGCGGAGACCTTCGGCAGGTTTGCGATGAGCCAGGCCTTGAAGCCCACGGCGTCCTGGATCACTTCGTCCGCCCCGCTCGCGCGCCCCAGATCGGGATCGTGGCGCACCGCGAGACCGCCCACGAGGATCTTGGAGCGCGGCGCGACGCGGCGGAGGTCGTCGATGGTGCGTGCGCACTCGGCGATGTGAGCCGTGAGCGTCACCGACAGCCCAACGGCCTCCGGCGTACGCTGCTCGATGTAGTGCAGGGCGTCCCGGCGGGGCACGTTCGAGCCCAGGAGCTCGGCCTCCCAGCCGGCTTCCTGCGCGACGTCGGCGGAGATGCGGATTCCCAGCTCGTGGAACTCGCCCGCGAGGCACGTGAGAACGATGCGGGGCGCTCCGGGCCGCTCCGCGAAGAGCGCGGCCGAGCGGCGCGTGAGCACGCGGCCCACGAGAGCCGTGGCGAGGTGCTCCTCGGCGATGGTGATCTGGCCCTGCCGCCAGAGCTCGCCCACCTCGGTGAGGGCCGGGGTGATGAGATCCCGCGCGATGAGGGCGGTGTCGGCGCCCCTCGCGTAGCCGAGAGTCAGCACCCGGTCGACCCCCGAGGCATCTCCCGCGAGAAGCCTCATGAGGAGGGGACCGGTCAGGTCGGACACGCTGGAGGAGGGTTCCGTGAACATCGCTTCTGTGACTACTTCGCCGAAAAGGGGAAAGCGGATTGTCTCACCCCTTGATCGACAGGTACGTGCCGCCCCAGATGTCGAGAATCGCTCCGGAAACGGCGGCCGAGCCCGGAGACGCGAGGTAGAGCGCCGCGTCGGCCACGTCGAACGCCGAGAGCTTTTCCTTGAGCGGGGTCTCGGACCGCCGGCCGTCGTGGGTGTCGCGCTCGCGGTTGTCGGTCGAGCCGGGACACACCGCGTTCACGGTGACGCCCACCTCGCGAAGCTCCCGGGCGAGAGCCTTCGTGAGGCCGATGAGCCCGAACTTGGCCGCGCAGTGCGCCACCACGTTCGCGTCGCCCACCGTGCCGTGGATCGAGGCCACGTTCACGATGCGCCCCCGGCCGCTCTTGATGAGTTGCGGCAGGGCCGCGCGGATCATGAGATAGGCCGACTTGAGGTTCGTGTCGAGGATGCGGTCCCACTCGTCTTCCTCGAGATTCGCGAGGGCCTTCCACAGGAAGACGCCGGCGTTGTTCACGACGATGTCGACCCGCCCGGTGTGCACGATCGCCTCGGCCACGACCCGCTCGACATCGAGCTTTCGCGAGACGTCGGCCACGAGCGTGACGCCGTGCCCGCCCAGGAGCCCGACCTCACGCGCCGTCTCGTCGAGCTGCTCCTTGGTGCGGGAGGCGAGGACCACCGACGCTCCCGCCCTCGCGAACGTGAGCGCGATGGCCCGCCCGATGCCGCGCCCGGCTCCGGTGATGATGGCGGTCTGCCCCTGGAGAGGCTTCGATCCGTCGGGGACGTTCATGCAAGGAGCTCCTTGGCGACCGCGCGGCGGCGGCGGCTTTCCTGAAGGGTCTCGAGCCTCGAGAACGAGATGCCGTTGAGGACGCGGGCCCTTTCGCCGGGCGCTCCAGCGGCCACGCGCTCGGCGACGACCTCGAAGAGGAACGCCGCGCGGGAGCCGTCGGCCGAGGACTCTCGCGGGCGCTCGCGGTGCTCCAGAGAGGCCACGAGAAGGGCGGCGCGACGGCGCACGCAGAACGCCGCGCGGGGCCGCTCGCGGAGGTTGGCGGCCGACCGGCTCGCCGCCGGCAGCGACAGCGCATAGCGGCCATCCTCGCGCACGGCCCACTCGTCGCGCGAGAGAAAGGCGTGATGCGGAAAGCCATCGGCGGAAACCGTCGTGAGGACGGCGGCCTCCCCCGTCACTGTGCGCCCTTCGGACACGGCCGGAGGTTAGCAGCCCGGAACTAGAATGCGCCTCCATGAGATGCGCCCGCCTCGCCGTCCCCGCCCTGCTCTCCGTGATGGCGCTCACCTCCCGGGCCGAAGGGCCCGCGGTCGACCCCGCGGCCCGAAAGCTCGCGGAGCAGGAGCTCGCGGCTCACGGCGGCGCGGCCGCGTGGGAGAAGGCGCGGTACTTCCGCTTCGAGTTCAACGTGGACTTCGGGGAGCGCAAGATGGGCCCCTTCGGCCACTTCTGGGATCGCTACACGGGCCGGTATCTCGTCGTCACGCCCGGAGAGACCGGGATGTCCGTGTGGCTCGACGTGAACGCCCCGAAGGACGTCTCGAAAGCCGTCGCCGTGACGGCCAAGGGCGAGAGGCTCTCGGGCGAGGCGCTCGAGAAGGCCCTCGCCCGCGCCTACGGCCGGTTCATCAACGATTCCTACTGGCTGCTCGCCCCGCTCAAGGCCGTGGACCCCGGCGTGCACCTTTCCGCCGAGGGCGAGCGGGACTTCGACGGCCGGAAGGCCGAGGTCCTCAAGCTCACGTTCGAGGGCGTCGGGCTCACGCCCGGCGACGCCTACTGGCACTTCCTCGACCCCACGACAAAGCGGATGCTGGGCTGGGAGTACGTCCTCCAGAACACACAGCCGCCCGCGACGCGCTGGACGTGGACCGACGTCGCCGACTTCGCCGGCCTCGCGCTCTCGACCACGAAGAAGACGGCCGACGGGAAGCGCATCTTCTTCACGAACGTCTCGGTGAACGCGCCGGACGTCGCGAGGGCGCTCGTGCCGCCGCCCGCGACTGCGGCGCCTGTCGCGACGCCCGCGCCTTGAGCTCGCGCCGGCCCTTCCGAGCGGCTCTTCTTCCGGCTCTGCTCCTCTCGCTGGCCCACGCGCGACCCTGCGCGGCGGGCACCGATCTCGGGAAGGTGCCCTCTCGCGCTCTCGGCGGCGACGTTCCGGTCTCGGTGCTCCTGCCGCCCTCCTACGGCTCCGCTCCGGAAACCCGATATCCCGTTCTCTACTTCCTCCACGACGCGCTCGGCAACGAGAGGACCCTGCAGGCGCGCGGCGTCTCCGAGCGCCTCGAAGCGGCGATGAAGGACGGCGGCCTGCCCGAGATGCTCGTCGTGGCGCCCCGGGGCTCGGGCTCCTGGTACATCGACTCCTTCGACGGCAGGAGGCGCTACGGCACGTTCCTCGACGAAGAGCTCGTCCCGTGGGTGGACGCCGGATACCGGACGCGTCCCTCGAAGGCCTCCCGCGCGGTGGCCGGCATCTCGATGGGCGGCTACGGCGCGCTCCGCTGGCTGCTCCGCGAGCCCGAGCGCTTCGCCTGGGCAGGCGCCCTCTCCCCGGCCGTCCTCCAGCTCACCTCCAACGCCGTCGCCACGCTGGGGTTCTTCCAGAAGCTCTCCCTCACGAAGGTTTTCGGGAAGGACGAGAGGACGAACGTCTACCGCGCCAACGACCTCTACCAGGTGCTCCTCGACGATCCCTCGCTGGCCCGGCGCCTCCCGCCCATCTCCCTGCGGGCGGGCCGGAGCGACGAATACCACATCGACATGCTGTCGGTGTACCTCTCGAAGTATCTTTCCGCGATGGGCGCCACGGCCAGCCTCACGCTCGAGCAGGGCACGCACGACTGGGAATACTGGAAGGTCAGCCTCCCGGCCCTTCTGAAGGACCTGCCGTTTTGAGCCGCCGCCTCCTGCTCTTCGACATCGACGGCACCCTCCTCTCCTCGGGGCCGCCGGCCTCCGCTGCCTTCAGCGGGGCGCTCGAGCGGGTCTTCGGCACCGCCGGCAGCGCCTCGACGTACCGGTTCGAGGGCCGGCTGGATCCCGTGATCGTGCGCGAGCTCATGGAGGAGGCCGGCATCCCCGCGGAGACCGTCGAGGCCCGCACGCGCGAGGCGCTCGATCTCTACCTCGACGGCCTCGAGGAAGCGCTCGCGAAGAGCCGTCCCACGCTCAAGCCCGGCATCGAGGCGCTCGTGCCCCGGGTCGCCGCGGATCCCCGCGCCGTCACGGCGCTCCTCACGGGCAACGTCGAGCGGGGCGCGCGCATCAAGCTCACGGCCGCGGGTCTCTGGCATCACTTCGCGTTCGGTGTGTGGGGTGACGAGGCTCCGGCGCGCACCGGCCTCGGCACGGTGGCCCTCGCCCGCGCTGCCGAGAAAACCGGTATCGCGTTCCGGGGGGAGGACTGCGTCGTCATCGGAGACTCCCAGCACGACGTGGCCTGCGGGAAGGCCATCGGGGCCCGCGTCGTCGCGGTGACCACGGGGCGCACCCCGCGCGCCACGCTCGAGGAGGCG
>JAEUQS010000336.1 GCA_016789625.1 Acidobacteriota bacterium
GGAGCGGTTGCGACAACCGGCCAAACACAACACCGACCCCGGAAAAATCAGCGATTGGCTCGGAGGGGGTTTGGGGGCACCGGCCATGGTGCCCCCAGTTAACTACAGCGTCCCCGGGACCTTGGCGTACTCGCCGCGGGCGACCGCGCGCCCCTGCTCGAGGAACGCGGTCCACCGGGCCTCGGCTTTCTCGGGATCGATCTCGGCGGCAATCTGGATCGCGACGGCCGCGAGGTCCGCGGTGAGGTAGGGCGGCGGCGGGGCGACCGGGAGATCGGGCTTCGCGAGGCTCCCCGTCGACATGAACGCCGCGAGGGCGAGGAGCCCCGCAGGCGTGTCGGTGCCGGCGAGATCGGCCGCGTCCTTCGCGCGCCAGCGGGCGGACTCCTTCGGCTCGAGGCACCAGCTCTCGGCCGAGCGGATCGCCTGGGTCATTTCCTTCGGGGGCTTCTCGGGAAGCGTGTCCCGAAGGCAGAACGAGCCCCAGAACACGGCCTCGGGCTTGGTGAGCCCGTGGGCCAGGAAGCGGGCGGCTTCGGCCCGCTGACCGCTCGCGACGAGCGCCTCGAACGCGACCTCGGGATCGGCCTCGTTGGCCAGAACGGGGATCGCCTCTTCCCGCGGGGCGAAGCGTGAGGCGATCTCCTGGGAGGAGGCGGTCACGCGCTGAAAGGTCTTCGGCATTTGCGTGTCTCCGTCCTCAGGGCAGCTGCATGGGACGACCCTGCATCCAGGCCATGAAGGGCTCCTGGCCACGGTCGTGGTCGTGGGAGATCTGCGCGTTGATGTCGCCGTTGAAGTACGAGAGGTACGTCGCGAACTGGGCCACGGCCTCGTCCACCGTGGCTCCGTACTCCATCATGCGCGCGAGATTGCGGTCGTCGGGCCAGTTGGGATCGCCCGTGATCTCGGTGAGGCGCGCGCGGGCCTCGGCGATCGCCTCGGGCGTCGTGCCCGTGCGGTCGTGCTTCTTCGGACGCGGCGCCCCGGCGGCAGCCGCGGCCTGGAGGGCCGCGACGTTGACCCCGGGAGACGGGACCCCGCCGCCCCCACCCCCGACGCTGACGGAACCGCCGCCGCCTCCGCCCCCTCCGCCGCCCGGTCCGATCTGGACCATGGCGCCCTTGAGGCCGAGGGTTCCGGAGCCGATGACCTCCGTCATCGCGCTCACGAGCTTGAGAGACCCGGCGGCTTCGATCTTCACGCTCGGAGACGAGATCGTGATGGACGCGGGCTCGATCTTGATGGAGCTGCCGCCGACCTTGAGCGTGATGCTGGTGTTGGCCGAGAGCTCCATCGCAGCCGAGGTCTTGAGGGACATCGCCCCTGCGGATTCGAAGTCCGCGGTGCCGGCCGAGACCGAGAGCTTGTAGCTCCCCGTGGAGATCGTGGTCGAGTCGTTGCCCTTGATGGTCGTCGTCCGTTTGCCGTCGACCTTGAGCTCGTCGTCGCCCCCGATCGAGACCGACCTCTTGCCGCCGACGGTGAGCGAGTCGCTCCCCTTGGTGATCTTGACGTCCCGGTTTCCCTTGTCGATGGTGAAGGTCTCGTTCCCTTCGGTCATCTTGAAGGTCCGGTCGAGCTTCAGCTCGATCGTCTGCTTGCCCGAGATCTTGAGGTCGTCGTCGTTCTCGACGACGCGCTTGAAGTCCTTCTGGGCGTGGAAGTAGATCTCCTCCGAGTCCTTCTTGTCCTCGAAACGCAGCTCGTTGAAGTGGTCCGCCGTGCCCTTCGTCGAGCTCCGCGTCTTCAGCGTCGAGCGCGTCATGTTGTCGGGCAGCGTGTAGGGCGGCATGTTGGCCGCGTTGTAGACGCTTCCGATGATCAGGGGCTGATCCGGGTCCCCTTCGAGGAACGAGACGACCACCTCGTGGCCGACGCGCGGAATGTGGATCGAGCCCCACTGCGCGCCCGCCCAGATGCTCGCGACGCGGATCCAGCAGGAGCTCGTCTGGTCGCCTTTGCCCTCGCGGTCCCAGGGGAAGAGCACCTTCACGCGTCCGTATTTGTCGGTGAAGATCTCCTGTCCGTCGGGTCCCACGACCACGGCCGTCTGGGTGCCGTGCACCACGGGCTTCGGGCTGAGCTGCGGCGGACGCCAGCGGAGCTCGGCCGGAAAGCACGCGAACGCGTTGTCGTAGCGGAAGACCTCCTGATCGGTGTCCGGGAAGCCCGTGAGGACGGCCGAATGGCGGGTCTCGAGCGCGACGTAGTCGCCCACGAGGTCGGGGAGAACCGTGGAGTCGACGCTGAACTTGTGTCCCGGAAGGAGCTGCGCCGCGTTGCCCGTGCCGCGGAGAACGAACGACGCGGCCGTCTCCTGGTCCATCCGGATGTCGGTGGTCCGCTTGTTGTCGTCGAAGATCTTCTGGAGCTTGGCCGCCTGGTCGCCGCCGCTCGCATCGACGCCGTCGAAGCGCTGGGCGTACTCGCCCGGATAGTCGTAGATCTCGAGGCCCTCGTTGACGGGCACCTTGAGCTTGTGGGCCACGGTGCCGACCTGCACGGTGTCGAGCACGATCGCCTGCGCCTCGAGGTTCTTGTCGGGCAGCTCGAAGCAGGAATCCCACAGCGTGTACTTGCCCGACCGGAGCTCCTGCGTCTTGTCGAACGTGAGGAGCCGCTCCTCGCCGATCTTCTGACCCGTCGTGAGGGCCTCCACGGTGAGGTCCTTGTTGACGGGCGCGTCCGGATGCTGGCCCGCGTTGACGATCTTCATCTTGTGGGCGCCGTTCTCGTGCGCGAAGAAGTACCGGATGCCTTCTTCCTCGAGGAGGCGGCTCACGAAGTTGAAATCGGTCTCGCGATACTGGACACAGTAGTCCCGGGGCTCGAACGTCCCCTGGACCTGCACCTCGAACTCGACGCCGTATTCGCCGAGCACCTTCTTCACGATGTCGGGCACGGACAGGTTCTGGAACATGCGGCTCTGGGCCTTCCGCGTGAGGAACCAGAGCTTGGGGACGATCTCGAGCAGGATGTTGCCGAAGTTCTGGTCCCGGCCGAGCTGCGTGATGCGGCTCACGATGCCGTTGAACCAGCGTTCCTTGCCCTCGACGAACTCCACCTTGACGCTGACACCCTGGCCGAGGAGCTTGTCGAACGCCACGGGCCAGGAGCTCACGGCGATGGCGGCGGTGACCTCGAACCGGAAGAGCCGGGAGATGCCCTCCGTCCCGCGGAACGAGGTGGTGACCATGGGAATGTTCCCGAGGGGCGTCGCCAGCTGGAGACGGCGTCGGTGTTGTGAGACCGGGGTCTCGTTGCCGGACATGTCGACCCTCCTTGGTGTACCTCTGGAATTATGGAACCCGCGGCGCAGCTTCGCCGTGACCTCGACTACAGGGTTTCACCATGTTTCTTCGCCAGCTCGACGAGCTGGTCTCTCAGGGCGTCCGGGATCTTCAGGATGTCGTCGACGGCGGCGATCTCCTCGAAGACGTCCATGCCGGAGAGCTCGGTGGAGTCCAGGATGACGTCGTCGTCGGGGCGCACCGTTCCGATGGGCGCGTGAAGGACCGCCACGGGCAGGCCCGAGAACGCCGCCGACTTCTCGAGGGCGAGGCGGAACCTCAGACCCTCGAAGATCTTGAGGACTCCGGGCTGCCTCTGAAGCGAAACCTGGAGCAGGAGCGTGTGGTGCACCACGGCGACCAGCTCGGCGTTCCGGCTGCGGTCGGGAAGCAGCTCCCGGACCCGCGTCGGCGAATACCCCTGATAGTGGAGGACCCACGAGAAGGGCGACGTGATCGTGACCTTCTTGGCGCCCTCTCCGGTCGCGATCTCGTGGGTGTATTCGAGGGGCGTCATCTCGACCGTGGCGCTCCCCACCTCGATGGGGGTCTTGGGCGCCTTGGCGAGCCCGAAGATCTTGGCCTGCTCGAGCGGATCGTAGAGGGCCGTGAAATCGGCGACGGCCTTGTCGGTTCCCTTCGGCGTGTCGAAGGCCTTGCCCTCGACGAAGTCGCCGAAGACGTTCTTGGGCCTGAGAAGCGGGACGAGAGGCGCGAGGTACTCCCGCGCCTCCTTGCGGAGGAGCTCCGCAAGGGCCCGCGTGAGCTTGCGGCGGGAAAGGAGCTTCTGGGTGCTGCGCCGTTCTTCCATGGTCTCCGATTCTGAACCGGGAGCCCGCCCTCGGGCGGGCCCCCCGGCAGGGAACTACTGAATCTGGTATAGGAACTTGCCCTCGGGCGACACGGCGATGTGCACCTTGGAGACGGGCTCGCCCGTCGCCATCTTGTTGAGGAACTCACCGGACATCTCGGGCAGAACGGTTCCGTTCAGGATGCGGTCGACGTTGCGGGCGCCGCTCGAGACCTCCTTGCAGCGGCTCGCCACCTGCTCGATGACCTCGGGGTCGTACGTGAACGTCGCCCGGTGGTTCGCCTGGATGCGGTCGCCCACGCGGCCGAGCTGGAGCTTGATGATCGCCTTCATGATCGAATCCGATATCGGATAATACGGGACTACGACCATGCGCCCGAGAAGGGCCGGCTTGAAGATCTTGATGAGCTCGGGCCGGATCGCCTCGATGAGCCCCTCCGGATCGGGAGCCGTCTCGGGGTCGGCGCAGAGCTTGTGGATCGTGTCGGTCGCGGCGTTCGAGGTGAGCAGGATGAGCGTGTTCTTGAAGTCGATCTCACGCCCCTCGCCGTCCTCGAGAACGCCCTTGTCGAACACCTGATAGAAGATCTCGAGAACGTCCGGATGGGCCTTCTCGCACTCGTCGAGGAGGACGACGGAATAGGGTTTCCGCCGCACGGCCTCGGTGAGGACGCCGCCCTGCCCGTAGCCCACGTAGCCCGGAGGGGCGCCCTTGAGGGACGACACCGTGTGGGCTTCCTGGTACTCGGACATGTTGATCGAGATGAGGTTCCGCTCGCCACCGTAGAGAGTGTCTGCGAGGGCGAGAGCGGTCTCCGTCTTTCCGACGCCGCTCGTGCCGACGAGGATGAAGACGCCGACGGGACGTTTGGGGTCCGTGAGGCCCGCTCGGGACGTCTTGATGCGTTCGGCGATGACGCCGAGACCCGTGCTCTGGCCGATGACCCTCTGCTCGAGGCGCTCACGTAGGTGCAGCACGGTCTCCATTTCGTTCGACAGCATCTTTCCGACGGGGATGCCGGTCCACGAGGCGATGACGTCGGCGACGCTCTGCGACGAGACGACGGCCTGCATCATCGGGTCCTCGCCCTGGAGCGCCTTCAGCTCCTCGTTTTGCTTGTCGAGCTCGGCGCGGAGGCCCTGCGACTTGGCCGCGTCGGTGCTGCCCAGCTCCTCGAGCTGTCCGCGGAGGTCGCGGATCTTCGCGATGTAGGCGCCTTCCTTCTCCCAGCGGTCCTTGAGGCCCGCAAAGCGGGTCTCCTCTTCAGCCTTCTGCTTCCGGGCCTCGGCCAGCCTCTCGTCGTGCTTGCCGCCCGTCGTCATCTCGCGCTCGAGTACGCCGATCTCGACCTCGAGGTGGTCGATGCGGCGCTTGGAGTCCTCGACGGAAGCCGGCGTCGCCGCCATGCCGATCGCGACCTTCGCACACGCGGTGTCGAGCACGGAAACGGACTTGTCGGGGAGCTGGCGGCCCGAGATGTAGCGGTGCGAGAGGCGGACGGAATCGACCACGGCCTCGTCGAGGATCTGCACGCGATGGTGCTTCTCGAGCGACTCGACGATGCCGCGCATCATGATGATGCCCTGCTCCTCGGTGGGCTCCTCGACCTTGACGACCTGGAAGCGCCGCGCGAGCGCCGCGTCCTTCTCGAAGTACTTCTTGTATTCGGCCCACGTCGTCGCCGCGATCGTGCGCAGCTCGCCGCGCGCGAGCGCCGGCTTGAGGAGGTTCGCGGCGTCGTTCTGTCCCTCGGAACCGCCCGCTCCGATCATGGTGTGCGCTTCGTCGATGAACATGATGATCGGAATCGGGGACGCCCTGACCTCGTCGATGACGCCTTTCAGGCGGTTCTCGAACTCGCCCTTGATGCCCGCGCCCGCCTGCAGGAGACCCATGTCGAGGCTGCGGAGCTGGACGCCCTTCAGGGTGTCGGGCACGTCGCCAGCGACGAGCCGGAGCGCGAAGCCCTCCACGACGGCCGTCTTGCCGACACCGGGTTCGCCCGTGAGGATCGGGTTGTTCTGACGGCGGCGGCCCAGGATGTCGACGACCTGCCGGATCTCGAGGTCGCGACCGAGGACCGGATCGATCTTGCCGCTCTTGGCCTTCGCGGTGAGGTCCACGGTGTACTGATCGAGGGCCTTGGTCCCCACGGCCGGGGTGCCGTCGCCGCCCGCGGCCTGACCCGCGGCCTGGATGCCGCTGCCGACGGCCTTGTCCTCGGAGCTTCCGGCGGTGATCGACGGAAGGTCCTTTCGGAGCGCTTCCACCGAGATACCACCGAGATCGCGGGAGATCTCGCGGAGGATCCGCGCGAGCTCCTCCTGGGTGAGAAGCGCGAGGAGGATGTGCCCCGAGCGGACCTTGGGCGATCCGTACTCGACCGATCCCAGGAGCCAGGCCTCGGAGAGGAGCTTCGGGATCCGCGGAGAAAGGCCGGGATTTCGGTTGTTCCCCGTCTTCAGTCGATCGAGGCTCTTGATGAGGTCCTTCCCGATCCGTCCGCCGTCGAGGCTGAAGTGCTTGAGGATGCGAATGAGATCGGTGTCGGGAGTCTCGAGCAGCTTCA
>JAEUQS010000484.1 GCA_016789625.1 Acidobacteriota bacterium
GCGGAACGTCGACGGCGATCACCTGCGCGATCTTCGGATACCCGCCGGTCACGGGGCCGTCGGGCCCCAGGAGGATCGGCGAGCCGCCCGCGGGAACCTGCACCGCGCCGGGGAGCACGCCCTCGGAGAGAAGCTCGCCACCTGCCGCCGAAGGGAGCGCCGGGCCTTCCAGCCGGAGGCCACACCGGTCGGACGCCGGGCTGACGCGCCAGGCGGACTCGAGGAAGAGCGTGCGCGCGGAATCGCTGAAGAGCGGGGCCTGCGCGCCCGCGAGAACGCGCAGGGTCACGGGCCGTTCGAGCAGGAAGGCCGGCGCGGAGCCCGGAGGGCGGGAAGCCCGCCCGAGCGGGAGAACGTCCCCCGCGCGGAGGGCCCGGCCCTCGAAGCCCCCGAAGCCACCGCGCGGCGACGTGCTGCGGCTGCCGAGGACGAGCGGCACGTCGAACCCGCCGTCCACGGCCAGCCAGGCGCGCGGCCCGCCGCTGAGGCGGCCCACGGCGAGCGGCTCTCCGGCCGGAAGGCAGAAGGCGCCGCGCGCGGACGCTCCCGTGATCGCGATCCAGGAGTCTCGGGCGAAGACGAGCTCGGGGCCGCTGAGCGTCAGCTCGAGGACGGCGAGGTCCTCCGGGTTGCCCACGAGCCGGTTCGCGGCCCGCGCGGCACGAGGGTCCATCGCCCCGGCCGGCGGAACGCCCGAGGCGCGGTGGCCGAACCTCCCGAGGTCCTGCACGGTCGTGAACGCGCCGGGCCGGACGACCCGCACGCTCATCGCAGCCGCACCGCGTCGCCGGGGCGGAGGAGCGCCGGCGGAACCCTCTGCGCGTCGAACAATGCGATATCGGTTTCCCCGAGGAGCCGCCAGCCGCCCGGCGAGGCGAAGGGGTAGATCCCGGCGAACGGACCCGCGATCGCGAACGAGCCCGCGGGCACGAGCGTGCGCGGGCTCGCGAGCCGGGGGACGTGGAGCTCCGGGGGCAGCCCCACGAGGTAGGGAAAGCCGGGCTGGAAGCCCACGAACGCGACGGTGAACGGCGTGGCCGTGAGGACCTCGATCAGCGCGGACGGCGTCCGTCCCGTGAGCTGCGCGATCTCCGCGAGGTCCGGGCCGTTCCACCTCACGGCGATCTCGTGCGCCGTCGCACTGCGTGGGGGCATGGGCGTCTCGACCCTCTCGAGGGCTGCGGCGACGGCGTCCGCGGAACCGCGCCGCGTGAGCACGAGAAGGCTCGCCGCGCCGGGCACGAGCTCCTCGATATCGGGTTCGCCCTCGAGGACCGTGGCGAGGGCGTGAGCGCGCGCCGCGGCCGCCCGGAGATCCGCGTCCTCGAAGCGGACGAGGAGCGCGTCCTCGGCCACGCGCTCGGAAATCACGAAAGCTCCGCGGCGCGGGTCTCCGGCAGCAGCGTCACGAGCACGCAGCCGAGGAGGAAGAAGCCCGACGTGAGCGCCAGCGCGGAGCCGATGCCGTGGACGTCGGCCACGGCGCCCACGGTGAACGGCGCGATCGCCGATACGGCCCGGCCGGCGTTGTAGCAGAGGCCCTGCGCGGTGGCCCGCACCGCCGTCGGGAAGAGCTCGGCGAGCTGCGCCCCGAACAGGCTGAAGTAGCCGTGCCCCGCGAAGCCGAGAACGGGGCCGAGCGCGAAGAGGAAGACGGGCGTGCGCGCCAGCTGGCCGTAGACCGGCACGATGGCGGCCGCCGCGAGGAGGTACGCGACGAACGCGGGCTTGCGGCCGACGCGGTCGGCGACGCAGCCGAAGGAGAGGTAGCCGAAGAACGCGCCGAGCTGCATGGGGACGAGAAACGCGGTGGACCGCACGAGGGAGAGTCCGGCTCCGCCCTTTTCGATGGGGCTCGCGAGGAACGACGGGAGCCAGGTGAAGAGTCCCCAGTAGCCGAACATGACCGCGCTCGAGAGGAGCGTCGCCACGAGGGTGCGCGAGAGGAGCGGCGGCACGAACAGCGAGCGCAGGCGGAAGGCCGGTTTCTCTCGCACGAACGTCGCGGGCTCCTCGAGGTTCCGCCTGATGAAGACCACGAGGAACGCGGGCAGGACGCCGGCCGCGAAGAGACCGCGCCAGCCCACGAGCGGGAGGAGCACGGCGGCGAGGAGCGCGGCCAGGATGTAGCCCACGGCCCAGCCCGACTGCATGAGGCCGATCGCTTTGCCGCGGTGCTTCGCGGGCACGCTCTCGGCCACGAGCACCGAGCCGGCCGACCACTCCCCGCCGAGGCCGAATCCGAGGAGCGTGCGCCACATGAGGAGCTCCGTGACGCTGCCGGAGGTCGCGCTGCCGAGCGACGCGAAGGAGTAGACGAGCACGGTCGCCGAGAGCGCCCGCGTGCGCCCGATGCGGTCCGCGAGCCAGCCGAAGAAGACGCCGCCCACGGCCGAGGAGAGGAGCGCGACGGTGGCGAGGAGGCCGGCCGTCTTCTGGTCGAAGCCGAAGTGCGCGCGGAGCGCGGGGATCGCCATGAGGTAGAGCACGAAGTCCATGGCATCGAGAGTCCAGCCCGCGAAGGCCGCGAGGAGCGCGCGGCGCCCCTGCTGCGGAAGCTCGGCGAGGAACGCCCTCACGGCGCGACCATGTGCTCCCAGACCGCGCGGGACATCTTCCGGGTCGTCTCGTAGACCCGTTTGCGACCCGCTTCGTTCGCACCGAAGTCCGTCGCGAGGAGCACGAGGACGTACTCCCGCCCGTCGGGTAGCCTCACGATCGCGCTGTCGTGCTGGACGCGGGAGATGAAGCCGGTCTTGTGCGCCACGACGGCGCCGCTCTGGGGGTGGAGGCCGGCAGGGATCTGCTCGTTCCACACCTGTGCGGCGAGCGTGTCCCACATCAGCCTGCGGGCCTCGGGCGAGAGCCGGGGAGAGCGCAGGCACGCCTTCAGCAGCGCGGCCAGGCCGTCGGCATCGGTCTCGTTGTTCAGGCCCTTCTCGAAGGCCTTCTCGTCTTCCACGGCCCGGCGGAGCCTCGTGGTGCCCGCGCCCTCCGCGTCGAGGGTTCTCTGGACCTCGGCCGGCGACACCACCGTGAGCAGGAGGTTCGTCGCGATGTTGGACGAGCGGGCGACCATCTCCTTCATCAGGAAGCCGAGGGAGACCTTCTGGCCCAGCTTCGCGGCCACGACGAGCTCGGTCTCGGGATCGATCTCGACGTCGAACGGCGAGCCGTCCACGGCGCTCGGGAACGTCCGCGTCGCGAGGATCTCGTCGGTGAGCTTCCGCGCGCCCTGGTCGACCTGGCGCATCAGCTCGAGCATCACGGCCGTCTTGATGGTCGAGGCCGCGTGCATCGTCTGATTGGGCCGTAGCCGGATCCACTCGCCGTTCCCGAGGTCCTCGAAGACGATGCCGTAGGTGAAGCCGTCCGCGGCGGCGAGGGCTTCGAGCTTCGCCTTCAGGGCAGAGAGCTTCGCCGCGCTCGGCGCGCCGGGCCTCCGGGCCGTGGAGAGGGCAGCCAGGCGGCGCGCGTAACGGAACCGCTCCTTCAGCCGCGGGCTCTCGGCGAAGACCGAGATCTTCGTCGCCGGGACGTCCCAGGCCGTGGCCTGGAGCACCTTGCCGTCGCCGAGCCACATCCCGGTGTGGTCGATCCTGCTCTCGCTGCCGAAGTAGAGAAGGTCGCCGGGCTGGAGCTCCTCGAAACTCACGGGCACGAGCTGCGGCTCGCGGAAGCACTGTGCCGAGCTGTTCCGCTTCAGCATCACGCCGAAGTTCCGGAACGTGCGGTGGAGAAGGCCGGAGCAGTCGAACCCGAGGGGCGTCGTACCGCCCCACGTGTAGGGGGCCTCGAGGAACCGCGTCGCGAAGGCGATCCAGTCGGCCGGGGTTCCGAGCGCGCGCTTCCCGGGCCACGGACGCGTGTCGTCGCGGACGACGAACGCCGTCCGCCCGTCGGGCAGCTCGACGCGGAGAAACGCGTGGCCTCCGCTCTCGAGAGTTTCCAGAACCCGGAGCCGGGAGCCGAGCGGCGCCGTGAGGAGCGGGCGCGACAGCGTGACGTCGGGCTCCCGGTAGACGTGGGCGAGAGGTGACGTGACCTCGGCAAAGCCGCTCGAGGGCTCGTACGTGCCGCGCCGGAACGCCGCGAGAGGGAGCCAGGCGATCTCGCCGTTCTCGGCGCGCACCTTCGCGAACCCGGCCGTCTCCTCGAGCACCTCCACGTTTTCGCCGAGGACGACCTGGTCTTCCACGGGCGAGGTCGTGTCGGGCCGGAGGTAGAGGTTCTCGACGCCGCCTGTGACCACGGCAGGCTGTTGGGCGAATAGTGGGAACACCGCAGCGAACAGCGCGCCGAGAACGGTCGACCTGCATCTCATCGGGGGCCCATTGTCGCCCCATAATCGAGCGCGATGAGCGTCTCCCGCCGTGCCCTCCTCGCGTCGTCCCTCGGGGCGGCCCTCGCGCCGTCCCTCTCCCTGGCCGCTCCCGCCGCGCCCAAGGGAAAGAAGGCCGGTCCCCCGAAGCTCTCGTTCGCGCCTCTCGAGCTGAAGCTCCGGCACACGTGGACCATCGCGCGGGGCTCCGCGGATTCCAAGACGAATGGCCTCCTCGCGTTCGAGGCCGAGGGCGTCACCGGCTACGGCGAGGCGGCGCCCAACAAGCGCTGGGGCCAGAGCCACGAATCGGGTGAGGCGGCCTTCCAGCGCACGCTCAAGGCCTGCGAGGGCCTCTCCCCGTGGGAGCACCTCGCCTGGCTCGAGAGGGCCGAGCGTGAGTCGGGGCCCGATTCCCAGATCGTCTGCGCGCTGGACCTCGCGCTCTGGGACTGGAAGGGAAAGAAGCTGGGCGTGCCGGTGCACCGGCTCCTCGGCGTCTCGCAGGCCACCATGCCCGTCACGAGCTTCTCGATCGGCATCGACACGCCCGAGGTCATGGCCGAGAAGACGAAGGAAGCGGAGCCCTATCCGATCCTCAAGATCAAGGTGGGCCGGGACGACGTCGAGCGCAACGTGAACGCCGTCCGCTCGGTCACGAAAAAGACCATCCGGGTCGACGCGAACGAGGGCTGGAGCGACCCCGCCGTCGCGCTCGAGAAGCTGAAGTGGATGAAGGCCCAGGGCGTGGAGTTCCTCGAGCAGCCCTTTCCGGCGGGCAAGGACGTCGAAGGGATGAAGCTCCTCCGCTCGGAGGGCGTCATGCCGATCCTGGCCGACGAGCCCGTGCTCCACCCCACGGACATCCCCACGATCGCGCCCTTCTACGACGGGGTGGTGCTGAAGCTCGCCAAGTGCGGCGGCATCACCCGCGCTCTCGAGGAGATCGCGATCTGCCGCGCGCACGGTCTGAGGCTCATGCTGGGCTGCATGATCGAGTCGTCTCTCGGCATCGCCGCGGGCGTGGCGGTCGCGCCGCTCTTCGAGTGGGTCGACATCGACGGCAACCTCCTCGTCTCGAACGATCCGTGGAAGGGTCTCGTCCTCACGAAGGGCAGATGGGCCCTGCCGGAGGGGCCCGGCCTGGGTGTCTCCCGGGCTTGACGGAGCTGCAGGCACTGGCCGCACGGATCGGGGCCTGCAGGCTCTGCCCGCGTCTCGTGGACTGGCGGGAGGAGGCGGCCCGGAACCCGCCCGCGAGGTTTCGCGGAGAGGGCTACTGGGCCAAGCCGATATCGGGTTTCGGAGATCCCGCCGCCTGGCTCCTCGTGGTGGGTCTCGCGCCGGCCGCGCACGGCGGGAACCGCACGGGCCGTGTGTTCACGGGTGACCGCTCGGGGGACTTTCTCTTCGCGTCGCTCCACCGCACGGGCTTCGCGAACCAGGCTCTCTCCCGGGACCTCGAGGACGGGCTCGAGCTCACGGGCGTCTTCGTCACGGCGGCCGCGCGCTGCGCCCCGCCCGACAACCGCCCCACCCGCGAGGAGTTCGCGACCTGCCGTCCCTGGCTCGAACGGGAGATCGCGCTCCTCCCGAACCTCGAGGTCGCCGTGGCGCTGGGCGGTCTCGCCTGGGACGAGCTGCACCGGGCGTTGGGGACACGCCCGGTCGCGAAGTTCGGGCACGGGGCGGAGTCCGCCGCCGGAGGGCTCAGGCTCCTCGCCTCGTACCACGTGAGCCAGCAGAACACGTTCACCGGCCGGCTCACGGAGTCGATGCTCGACGGGGTCTTCTCCCGGGCCCTTACTTTCCGAGCGCCTTCCTGAGGATCGCGATCTGGCCCGAGTGGTACGCCTGATGCTGCGCGAGGCCCGACAGCATGTCCGCGAAGGTGACCCCGGTTCCGAGCGGGGCGTCCCGCGAGCCCCCGACCTGCTCCCGGAGGCGCGCCTCGGGAAAGGTCTCCACCGCGGCCGCGAGCGCGGCGAGGGCCATGCCCAGCCCCTCGATGGCCTTCTGCCAGGCGACATCGCGGTCGTCGAGGAGGAACGGCCAGTCCCCTTCCTTGGGGGTTCCGGGCGGATGCCCCTCGAGCCGCCGGGCCACCTCGCGGGTCCAGGCCGTCATGTGGAGCACCAGCTCCCACGCGCCGTGAGCCCCGGGTAGCGGCTTCGCGAAGGCCTGAGAGGCCGTGAGGTCCAGAAGGAGGCTCTTCGTCGAAGGACCGTGCCACGGATCCCCGTCGAAGGAGCTCCGGATGTCGTCTGCCAGGCGTTGCCGCTCGTTCATTCGTCCCTCGAGAAGAGGCGGTAGGATGCCAGAAGCCCGATGAAGTTTGCGATGCGGACCGGCCTCGTGCTGGGTCTTCTCCTGCGGTTCTCGTTGGCAGCCGCCCCGCCCTCTGCCGCGACGCATCCCCGCTTCGAGGTCCTCGGCGACCCCGAGGGGCTCCCGCAGAACTCGGTGAGGGATCTGGCGTTCGATTCGCGCGGCTACCTGTGGGCCGCGACGCAGGGCGGCGCTGCCTACTACAACGGCCGGCGCTGGACGACGGTGCGGCCTTCCGGACCCGCCGCCCTCTCGGACCTGAAATCGCTCTTCGCGGGACGCGACGGCACGCTCTACATGGGCTCCGTGAGCGCCGGTCTCGCGGTGCGCGATCCGGCCGGCACCTTCTCGATTCACACCAAGGCCTCGGGAGCGCTTCCCGACGATTCGGTGAACGCGTTTCTGGAAAGGCCGGGGGCCTCGGGCGCCGAGCTCTGGGTCGCCACCGGGCACGGGCTCGCGAAGCTCTCCGGCGGCGCGTTCACGCGCTTTCCGGCCGGGGAGAACGGGCTCCCCCGCGGGGCCGCCCGCGCGCTCGCCGAAACGGTGGAGTCCGGAGAGCGCATGCTCTGGGTGGGCACCGAGAACGGGCTCGCCTACCGCAGCGGGGAGGCCTTCCACACCGGGAGCGAGAGCGGGGAGCTGCCGAAGGATCCGGTGAACACCGTCCTGCCGAGCTCGAGCGCCGCCGGCGGCCTCTACGTGGGCACGGAGGCCGGGGGGCTGTTCCTCGTGAGGGACCTTCGGAGCCTTCCGCTCACCGGCCTCCCGGGTGATGCGATCCTGTGCCTCTCCGAGGTGGAGCTCTCCGGCCGGACGCTCCTCTTCGCGGGCACGGCGCGCGGTGACCTCTACGCGTGCGAGGGTCTGGCGTGCACGCCGTATGCGCGGCGCGCCATCGACCTCCCCGGCAACGCGATCCAGAAGATCCTCCCGAGCGGCGCCGGCAGCGTCGTCTTCGTCGCGACGCAGGGGAGCGGGCTCCTCACGCACCGGCTGGGCGGTTTCCGCGCGCTCGACATGCGGCACGGCCTCTCCTCGAACATGGTCTACGCGCTGGCCGAGGTGCCGGGTGCGAGTCCGGGCGAGAAGGACCTGTGGATCGG
>JAEUQS010000486.1 GCA_016789625.1 Acidobacteriota bacterium
AGGCTCAGGGAGCCGAGGCTCGCGCCGTCGAGCGAGACGAATACCGTCGTCGAGTTCCCGCGTCCGTCTTCCCCGGACCCCGTGAAAGCCGAGGTGCCCGCGCGCGCGAAGCCGTCGGGCAGGCTCCCTTCGACCCCTTGCCCGGGAAGCGCGCGAAAGTCCGCGACCTCGCCGCTCACGCGGACCTCGCGCGCGCGGGCCCTCTCCACGATCGCCCGGGCCACGGGGTGCTCGGAGCGCGCTTCGAGGGCGGCCGCCACCGCCAGGAGGCGCTCCTCGCTCACGCCGGGAGCCGGGCTCAGGGCCGTCACCGTGGGCTTCCCCTCGGTGAGGGTCCCCGTCTTGTCCAGGAACACGCGCCGGCTCCGTGCCAGGCCCTCGAACGCCCGGCCCGACCGCACGAGGACGCCCGCGCGCGCCGCCCGGCCCACCGCCGCCGTGAGCGCGAGCGGCATCGCGATGCCGATGGCGCACGGGCAGGCGATGAGGAGCACGGACAGCGCGTTGAGGAGGCCTTCGCCCGCGCCCGCGCGGCGCGACCAGAACGCGAACGTCAGGAGCGCGAGCACGAGGACCGCCGGCACGAAGACGGCGCTGATGCGGTCGACGAGCGACGCGTACGCGCCGCGTGCCGCGCGGGCCTCCTCCACGAGCCGCACGAGCCGCGCCACGGTCGTCTCGGCGCCCGTGCGGCGCGCCTCCACGAGCAGGCTGCCGTCGAGAGCCAGCGTCCCGGCCGCCACCGGGTCTCCGGCCTTGCGAAACAGCGGCACGCTCTCGCCCGTGATCTCCGCCTCGTTCACCGAGGAGCCGCCTTCGAGCACCGTGCCGTCCACGGGGATCCGCTCGCCGGGCCGCACGCGCACCCGGTCGCCGGGCGCGAGCGCCTCGAGGCTCACGCGCTCCTCGACGCCGTTCACGACCCGCACGGCTTCCGAAGGCATCTGGCGCACGAGCGCCGAAAGGGCGTCCGTCGTGCGCGCCCGCGTCGCGGCCTCGAGGTACCGGCCGATGGTGACGAAGAGGAGGATGCCCATCGCCGTGTCGAGGTAGAGCGGCCCGCCTCCCGACAGGACGGACTTCACCGACACCGCGAACGCCGCCAGCACGCCGAGCGCGATCAGAGCGTCGGTGTCGAGCGCCCGGGCCTTCAGCCGCAGCACGCCGCGCGACAGAAACGGCAACCCCAGGAGGATCAGAGCCGGCGTCGCGAGCGACAGGAGCGCCCACCGCACCCAGGCCTCGCCCGCGGCCCGGTCGGCCTCGCCCCGCCCCGAGTAGAGGACGAAGCTCAGCATCATCACGTTCATCGCCAGGAACGCGCCGACCCCCACCGACATGAGAAGGCCCGAGGCCTTCCCGTGCCCGCCGTCGCCCCCCGTGATGCGGTGCGCCAGAGCGCAGCCCCCGCAGCAGTAGACGGGCTCGTCGTCGCCCGATCCCAGGGCGACGGGCAATCCGCAGTGCGCGCACAGGGGCAGGGCCGCGGGCAGGAAAGCCGGACGGGGCACCGGAAGCGTGGCGGACAGAGACATCGGGGCTAGAGCGCGGGCCGCCGGACCACCGGCTTTCCGGTCTCGAGGTCCAGGAGGACGGGTTTGGCCCTCTCGGCCCCGATCCACGTGGCGACCATGATCGCCACGAAGACGAACCCGGTGGCCCAGAGCACGAGGCCGATGACGCGCCCCTCGCTCCGGAAGAAGCTGGATTTCGGGGTCATGCTCATGACGCGGTCTTCCCTCCCGTGTAGAACGTCGCGGCGATCCGCTGCTGCTGGTCTCCGGCTCCGAGGACCCACGTGAACGGCGTGACGCTTCCCGTGACGCTGCCGCGCGGCACCCTCACGATCAGCGTGATGCGCCGCTCGCCGCCCGCGGGCAACGCCGGATCCTCGAGGCCGGCGATCTCGGCCGAGGGCAGCCCCTCGACCGAGACCTGGAGGCGCAGCCCGTGCTTGCCGTGGTTGGCGGCGCGGAGGAGGTAGCGGGCCTCCGCCAGCTCCGCGGACCGGGCGCTCGCCGCGGTCGTCTGGTAGACGGGCGAGATCTCGAACGTCACCGCCTGCCGCCTCGCCACGGCGACCGCGAAGACCACGCCGAAGCCGACGGTGGCCAGCGTCACGAGCACCCGCTTGACGTCCCATCCTCCGTGAGCGATGCCGCCGAAGTCGAAGGCCAGGAGAGAGGGCCGGTCCCTCTTCTTCAGCACCGACTCGCAGGCGTCCACGCAGGCTCCGCAGCGCGTGCACTCGATCTGGAAGGCGCCTTTGCGGATGTCGATCTCCATGGGGCACGCGTGAGTGCAGCCCCTGCAGTTGATGCAGGGGCCGGTGCTCTCGTCGAACGCGACGTGCAGGCTGCGGCCGTCCTCGATGACGCCCTGGAGCAGCCCGTACGGGCACACGGACCGGCAGAAGCGCTCCCGAACGAACGCCAGGTCCAGGAAGATCAGGACCGTCAGGGCCACGCCCACGAGCCCGATCCAGGGTCCCACCGAGAGCTCGTGGATCTTCGACCACACGAGCGGCAGCGGCGCGAAGTAGCCCATCGCGAGCGCCGCGACGAGCACGGAGCCGGCGCCGATGGCCGACCACGCGAGAGCCTGGGCCGCCCGCTTCTGCTTCACCGGGAGCACCTTGCGGGTGAGCCGCAGAGAGAGCGACTCGATGTCGTGAGCCAGCTCGCTGAAGACCATCTGCGGGCAGGCGTACGCACAATAGACGCGCCCGAAGACGAGGGAGACGGCGCCGATGACCCACATGGCGAACATCAGCGCGAGCCACAGGAGCGACCATTCCGACAGTCCGATCTCCTGGCGGAAGACGAAGAGCTTCGAGCCCGGGAAATCGAAACGGAAGAGATCGAAGAGCGGGAGCAGCACGAAGACCAGGAGGAAGCCGAGCTGGATCCGGCGCCGCCTCCGCGAGTGCCGTCCGGTCCATCGCGGAAGCGGCGACATGGGCTAGTACCGCAGCCTGGGGTTGGGGGCGTCCTCCACGACGACCTCGCGGTGGAACGCGTAGCGCTGCATCGTGAAGGCCGCCGTGGGGCAGCGGGTCGCGCACATCGAGCAGCGGATGCAGGCCGTCTCGTCCTTGAGCATCACCGCGCCGAGAACGTCCAGCTCCTCCGGCTCGAACGCCGCGATCTGCTCCGCCGTGATCCCGAGCTGGGATTCCGCGAGCGCGATGAGCCGCGGATCGCCCACCACCTGCGAGAGACCCACGAGGTGGAGACAGTCGTCGGGACACACGTCCACGCAGCCGTTGCACGCGATGCAGCGCGACTCCTCGAACCAGGTCTGCACGTCGCAGCGGAGGCAGCGCGCGGCCTGCGTCCGAGCCTCGGCCTCGGGAAAGTTCAGCTCCACGAGCCGGTCGCCGTAGACGGGCAGCTCGCTCTGCTTCGGCGCCACGGAAGGCGGCAGCCTCCGCGGCGTGATCTCCCAGTCCTGCGCCATCGTGTACGTGGCCGGCGACCAGGCATACCGGTGCTCGACGCCGGTGCTCTTCCTGCGCAGGTAGTCGTGGATGCCCCGCGCGGCCACCTGGGCCGACGCGATGGCGTCGATGAAGAGGCGCGGCCCGAGCACGACGTCGCCCCCCGCGAAGACGTCGGGGCGCGAGGTCTGGTAGGTCTCGGGCGTCGTCTTGATCAGCCCGCGGTCGGTCAGCTCGATGCCGTCCTCGGGCTTCAGAAAATCGAACTCGGCCTTCTGCCCGACGGCGAAGATCACCGTGTCGCACGCCACGATCTCCCGCACCGACTCGTCGAACTGCGGGCTGAACCGCCTCTCGGTGTCGAACACGGAGAGGCACGCGGCGAAGTCCACGCCCTCGACCTTTCCGTTTCCGATCACGGCCCGGGGGCCCACCGAGTTGTGCACGATGACGCCCTCGTGCTGCCCCTCCTCGATCTCGACGTGGTCGGCGGGCATCTCGCCCGGCCCCTCGAGACAGGCGAGGTGCACCTCGGTGACGCCCAGACGGCGGGCCGCCGTGCGGGCCACGTCGGCCGCGACGCGGAAGTCCTCGGCCTGCTCGTCGTCGCTCACCACGCGGAGCGCCGTCCTGGCGACGTCGAACGCGACGTTGCCGCCGCCGATCACGAGGACGCGCGGCCCGATCTCGACCTTCTGTCCCAGGTTCACGAGCTTCAGGAAATCCAGGCCGTTGATCACGCCCGGCAGATCCGCTCCCGGGATCGGCAGGCGGCGGCTGCCCTGGAGCCCCGCTCCCAGATAGAACGCCGCGTAGCCCTGGGCTTTCAGGTCGGCCAGCGTCAGGCCCGGCGAGCCGACGCGCGCGTTGAGCCGCAGCTCGACACCGAGCGAAAGGATCGCGTCGATCTCGGCCTTCACCAGCTCGCGCGGAAGCCTGTAGAGCGGCACGCCCACCTGGAGCATGCCGCCCGCGACGCTCCCGGCCTCGAACACGGTGACGCCGTATCCGGCGCGGGCGAGATCGTGAGCCACGGTGAGGCCCGCGACCCCCGAGCCCACGACGGCGATCCTCTCCGCGTAATCCCCCTTCGGGATCAGCATCCTCGGGTCCGCGTACCGGTGGTATTTCTCGAACGTGCCCGTCTCGTTTCCATGCAGCTCGCAGGCCCAGCGCTTGATGGCGCGAATCGAGACCGGCGAGTCCACGCTGCCCCTCCGGCAGGCGGCCTCACAGGGCGCGCCACAGATGCGCCCGCAGATCGATACGAACGGGTTCGTGGCCCGGGCGATCCGGTACGCGTCCTCGTCGCGCCCCTCGGCCACCGCCGTGACGTAGCCACAGGCGTCGGTGAAGACCGGGCAGGCCACCCGGCACTTCACCTGCTCCACCCAATAGCGCTCGCCGTCCGGAATCTTCAGGCGCCGGTACGCGCTGGAGGTCTCCACGGGGCTACTCGTCCGCGCCCTCTTTCCGGAACGCGAACCACAGGAGCAGCGCCACGAAAGCGGCGATGAGCGTCCCCAGGAGCGCGATCCAGGCCGTGGGTGGCGCCCCCATGACCTCGTTCGCCTGCCGCACGAGCGGGCCGCGCGTGGCATGCCCGACCTCCCCCGTCCGGTTCAGGAAGAGATAGGCGAAGCCGAAGAGGCCGAATCCCAGGTACGTCAGCTTCAGGAACAGGGGAATGGGGGTGCCCGTGCGCTCGGTGATCCAGCCGCCCGCCATCTCCTTGACGGGGCCTTCGTTCTCGCTCTCAGGCTTTCTCGCCATGATGGCCTCCTTCGGGGACGTCGTCTTCCAGCATCCGGTACTTGGGGGCCTCGTCGTCGCGCACCGCACCGCTCCGGAGCGCCTTCACCAGGAAGTACAGCGTGCCGAAGACGAAGAGCGCCATCAGCGAGTACATCCAGAAGACCGAGGCGTAGGTGTAGTCGCCCATGTCACTCCTCGTAGTCGTGGGTGGGCCGCCAGTCCTTGGCCCGGCCGAGGCTCTGGATGTACGCCACCATCGCGTCCAGCTCCGCGGGGTTGTTGGCGATCCACGGGAACGGCGGCATGGCCGAGCCCGGTACCAGGCTGCGCGGATCCTTGAAGTGCGTGGCGTGCCACTGCTTGTCGTACTTGCCGCCCGCCCGCGACAGATCGGGGCCCACGCGGCGCGTGCCGAAGAGGTGCGGCTTGTCGAACACGAACTCGTCGGGGGTCGAGACCGGGCTCCTCACGTCGCGCCAGCCGGAGCGCACGGTGTCGGCCTCGATGGTGCGCGTCTGCTGCGTATGACAGTACCAGCAGCCGTCGCGCACGTAGATGGCCCGCCCCTTCATCACGAGATCGGCGTGGGCGTCCCCGCCCTTGGCCAGCTCGGGGTAGTTCTGGAGGCCGGGAGCGGGCTTGGCCCAGCTCGCGTCGAGGAGCGGCGGAGCGAAGGTCGTCAGGATGCCGCCGATCGCGAAGAAGCCCGTGGCGGCGGCGACGAACAGGATGTTGTTCTTGTCGATCTTTTTGATCATGACAATCACACCGTCTCGGCCGGCCGCTCGGAGCGGTGCAGCCAGGTCGCGAGGAGGTTCCAGAAGAAGAGCAGGATGCCTCCGAACATGAACGTGCCGCCGATGAGCCGCACGCTCCAGAAGGGCTTCATGAACTTCACGGTGTCGATGAAGGGAATGCTGGGGTCGTTCCACTGGAGCCCCTGGAGGAAGCCGCCGATCCAGAGCGATACGAAGAACGAGAGCCCGCCCACGAGCCACAGCCAGAACGAGGCGTTCGCGAGCGCCTGGGAATGGAGCCTCGTCTTCAGCATGCGCGGGATGGCGTAGTAGGCTCCGCCGACCGCGAAGAACGAGAACGCCCCGAGCACGGCCATGTGGGCGTGGCCGACGATCCAGTCGGTCTTCGAGACGATGGCGTTCACGCTCCTCAGGCTGTGCATCGGGCCCTGGAAGCACGTGAGGAGGTAGAAGATCGTCCCGGTCATCATGAACTTGATGGGGACGTTGTCCTTGAGCTGGTGCCACTGTCCCTTCATGGTGGCGAAGAAGTTGTACACGAGCGTCCAGACCGGGATCATGAGCATCACCGAGAACAGGATCGACACCGTCTGGAGCCACTGGCTGATGGGCCCGTGGAGCATGTGGTGAGCGCCCGTCCACACGTAGACGAACGCCAGGGACCAGAACCCGATCATCGACAGCCGGTGACTGTAGAGAGGCGCCTCTGCGGCCTTGGGGATGAAGTAGTAGCCGAGCGCGAGCCCCAGCGGCGTGAAGATGAGACCCACCGCGTTGTGCACGTAGAACCAGTTCAGGTTCGCCTGATTGACGCCGGTCGTGAACAGCGTGGCGAAGTTGCCCACGAGGTAGACGAACGCCGTCCAGATGATCGCGCCCATGATGTACCAGAGGGACACGTACATCTGCTCGTACTTGCGGTTCGCGACCGTCATGAAGATGTTCGCGGCGAACATGAGCCACGCGACGACGACGAGGACGTCGAGCCAGGTGGGCAGCTCCGCGTACTCGAGCCCCTGGTTGTGCCCCAGCGGGATCTCCACCACGGCCCCCAGGATGATCACGACCCACAGGTACATCGTCGCCATGCCGAGCTTCTCGCTCCAGAGCTTCACGCCACAGAGGCGGGGAACCAGGTAGAACGCGAGGCCCATGTCGGCGGCGAGGAGCCAGCCGAACAGCATTCCGTTCACGTGCAGCGGACGCATCCGGCCGTACGTGAGCCAGGCGATGTTCCCGAGAAGCGTCGGCATCTGCAGCTTGCCGGCCACGAGGAGCGCGACGATCCCGGAGATCACGAAGAAGAGCGAGGCGATCGCCAGGAAGGCGAAGGAGCTCCGGTCTTCGTGGGAGGCCGGCGAGGCAGCCGTCGTTGCGGTTGCCGGAAGCGGGGCGGCCAGACTGCTCATGTTCGCGTCACCTCTCGTTCGGAACGGTCGCCGGAGTCGAGGCCACCTCTGGCTCGGCCTTCCCGGCGGGCTTGCGGGTCAGGGAGTGGATGTAGTTGACGAGATCGCCGATCGCCTTGTCGTCGAGCGCGAAGTCGAAGCCCGCGGCGGGCATCGCCGTGCCCTGGACGCCGTACTTGATGCTCTCGTGAAGGCGCGTGTACGACACCGAGGAGATGAA
>JAEUQS010000382.1 GCA_016789625.1 Acidobacteriota bacterium
CGGGAGCGCGAGGCCACCGCCGCTTTCGAGGAGCTGCGCATCCTCGCGCTCCACGAGGTGGCGTCGATTCGCGAGCGCAGCCTGGCCGTCCTGCCGGACTGCCAGGGCACCTTCGCCCCGCCTTCTTGACACCTTAACGGCCCCTCTCCAGACTTCCGTCCAAGTGGCCGAGAACGAAACCCCCGATCCGCGGGCCGCGCTCGAAGACGGCCCGGTCGATCCCTCCGATTTCATCCGGGCCGGCGTGCAGGCCGCGCGGGACGGTCAGTTCGAGCGCGGCCTCATGTTCCTCTCGGAGGCCTACCGCAAGCTCTCGAAGGACAACGAGAAGCTGCCGCCGATGCTCCTCTCGTACTACGGGGTCTGCCTCGCGCTGAACAAGGGCCGCGCGAAGGAGGCCGCGGAGTTCTGCCAGCTCGCGGTCGAGAAGGAGTTCTACAACGCGGAGCTCTACCTCAACCTCGCGCGCGTCTACGTCGCCGCGCGCTCGCGCCGGAAGGCCGTGGAGGCGCTGGAGCGCGGTCTCGCGATCGACGGCAAGCACGCCCAGCTCCTGAAGCTCCGGCAGGACCTCGGCTTCCGGAAGCGGCCCGTGATTCCGTTCCTGGGCCGCGAGAACAGCCTCAACGTGACGCTCGGGCGCATGCGCCAGCGCATGAAGAAGGAGCCCCGCGCCGCGGCGGGAAAGCCCGGTCCGCCGAAGAAGGGCTGAAATCCCCTACGAACCGATGCGCAGGAGGCCGAGCGCGTAGAACGTCAGCGCGGCGACCAAGGCCGACGCGGGAATCGTGAGCACCCAGGCGCCCACGATGTTCCGCGCGACGCCCCAGCGGACGGCCGAGAGGCGCTGCGTGGCGCCGACCCCCATGATCGCGCCCGTGATGGTGTGCGTCGTGGACACCGGGATTCCGGCGAGCGACGCGCCGATGAGCGTCACGGCGCCGGAGAACTCCGCGCAGGAGCCGCCGATGGGGCGCAGCGTCGTGATGCGCATGCCCATCGTGCGCACGATGCGCCAGCCGCCCATGAGCGTGCCGAGGCCGATCGCCGCGTGGCACAGGAGCACGATCCAGAACGGCACCTCGAGCGTCTTCAGGGAGCCCGTCGAGTAGAGGAGCACCACGATGACGCCCATCGTCTTCTGAGCGTCGTTCATGCCGTGGCCGAACGAGAACGCGGCCGCCGAGAGGAGCTGGACCCTCCGGAAGAGCCGGTCCAGCCGGTCCGGCCGGAACCTCCTGAAGATCCACGCGGCCGCGAGGAAGAGCGCGAAGCCGAGGCCCATCCCCAGCATCGGGGAGAGCACGATGAAGAGAAACACCTTCGAGAGGCCCTTCATCACGAGCACGGTCAGGCCGCCCTTGGCGATGGCCGCTCCCGCGATGCCGCCGATGAGCGCGTGAGACGACGAGGACGGCAGCCCGAACCACCACGTGAGGAGGTTCCACACGATCGCGCCCGTGAGCGCGGCGAGAATCACGACCGGATCCACGATCTTCGGATCCACGATGTCCTTGCCGATCGTCTTGGCGACCTTCGTCTCCAGCGCGAACGCGGCGACGAAGTTGAAGAACGCCGCCCAGACCACCGCGACGCGGGGGGTGAGGACGCGGGTCCCCACGATCGTCGCGATGGAGTTCGCCGCGTCGTGGAAGCCGTTGATGAAATCGAACGCGAGCGCGACGAAGACGACGAAGAGAACGAACGTGAGGGAGAAGGTCACGAGTTCTTGATGACGATCTGCTCGAGGACGTTCGCGACGTCCTCACACCGATCGGTCGTGTTCTCGAGCTTCTCGTAGATCTCCTTCCACTTCATCAGGCGGATCGGATCCCTCTCGTTCTCGAAGAGGTTCCCGATGGAGATTCGGAAGAGCGAGTCGGCCTCGTTCTCGAGCCGGTTGATCTCCACGCAGGCCGCGAGGATCGCCGGAGACTGCTTGAGGTCGTCCAGCATCGGCACGGCCCGCTGGATGGCGACCGCCGACTGCGAGATGAGAGCCGTTGCGGCGCGCATCTCGGGCGAGGGTTTCTCGATCTTGTAGAGGAGGATCCGCGCGGCAACGGCGTCGATCTCGTCCAGCACGTCGTCGAGCGCCTTCACGAGGGCGTAGATGTCCTCCCGGTCGATGGGAGTGATCCACGTGGACGAGAGGAGCCCGAACGTCTGGTGCGCCACCTGGTCGCCCTCGTGCTCGAGATGCTTGATGCGCGCGACCTTGACCTCGATGTCGTCGAACGAGGCCGACAGATCCTCGAGGGCCTTCGCGGCCTCCACGAGGACGTCCGAGGCCTTCCGAAACTGGGGGAGGAACGACTCCTCACGGGGAAAAAGCCTCATCACGCCTCCGGGCGGCGCGGAGGATACCAAGGATCTTCACGCCGTCTTCATTCCGCCTTCAGCTTGTCGGGAAGCTTGACGGTGAACACCGAGCCCGCACCGACCTCGGACGACACCGCGATCGAGCCCGCGTGGAGGATGAGCAGGTGCTTCACGATCGCGAGGCCGAGACCGGTGCCCGGAACGGTCTTCGCGCGGGAGGGGTCGACCCGGTAGAAGCGCTGGAAGATCTTGTCCGTCTCGCCCTTGGGAATCCCACGCCCCTCGTCGGCGACCCGGATGCGCGTGGCCGCGCCGCAACGTTCCGCCGACGCCGTGACGGTGCCGCCCACGGGCGAGAACTTGATCGCGTTGTCGAGCAGGTTCCGCAGGATCTGCTCGAGCCGGCGCCGGTCGCCGTCGACCGTCGCGTCCTCCGGGGCTTCCACGACGACCTTCACCTGTCGCGCCTCGGAAGCCGCCGAGAGATCGTGCGCGACGTCCTCGAGGAGCTCCTTGGCCCGGTGCCGCTCGATCGTCAGCGTCACGGCGCCGATCTCGATCTGGGAGAGGTCCATGAGATCCGAGACGAGCTCCTCCATGTGCCTGGCCTGGCGGAGGATGATCGAAAGGAAGTGCTGGCCGTCGGCGGTGAGGCCTTCGGTCTCCTGCCCGAGCGTCTCCGAAGCCGCTCGGATCGCGGCGACCGGCGTGCGCAGCTCGTGGGAGACGTCGGCGACGAACTGCTTGCGCATCGCCTCGGTCTTCTCGCGCTGCGTGGCATCCCGGATCAGCGCCACCGCGGCGGGCACCTCAGGCAGGTGCTCCCCGGGCAGGGACCGCACCGACAGCTCGAGGAACCGGTCCCCGCGCGCTTCGCCGAACACGGTCACCGTGGTCGAGACCGGCCGCCCGTCCGCGAGCGCGCTCTCGAACGCGGCCAGGATTCCGGTGCTCCTCACGAGATCGAGGAGGGGCGTCCCCGGCGAGAGCGTTCCGGAATCGAACATGGCCCGCGCCGCGGGATTCGCGTCCAGGATGCGCAGCCGGCTGTCCACCACGATGAGGCCTTCGGGCAGCTCCTCGAAAACCGTCTGCGCGAGCGCCCGGAGCCGTTCGTCGCCCCGGAGAGCCGATTCGGTACGGCGCTGGATGTCGCCGAGGAGAGCGCGCACCCTCTCGAGATCCTCGAGATC
>JAEUQS010000412.1 GCA_016789625.1 Acidobacteriota bacterium
CTCCCCGGTGGGGGGCCTGGGGGGATCGAGAAACCCCCAGGATCAAACTTCAGTCCAGCCCCGCCTCCACTGCCGAAGTGAGGGCGAACCGTTCTCGCCGGGCTTCCAGCGTCCGGCGGATGCGCGTGCGGAACGTGAGCACCTCGAGCTGACGCAGACGCACGGCCTCGCCCTTGCGGCGCCGCTGCTGGTTGCGCGCGACGGCGAGGAGGAGGGCGCTGCGCGTGTACTCGCGCCGTTCGTCCGCCCGTCCGAAGCTCTTCTCGAAGCGCCGGCGCCAGGGCACGGAGAGGAGCGCCACGTGATCCTCGGGGAGGAGCCCCAGGGCCACTTCCTCTTTCAGCTCGCGTCGCATGCGCGCGTACTCGAGGAGAGCGGCCGGCAGGAACGAGAGGAGTCCCACCGCGAGAAACGCTCCGCCCAGCACCGCGTGCTCGCGAGGCGCCTCGATGCGTTCGAGGAACGCGCCGCCGAGCGCCGCGACACCCGTGGGCACGAGCACCGCGCCCGCCACCCCCCAGCCGCGCCGCCAGCCGGCCTCCGCGTTCGCGGCGGTGAGCACCGCGCCGCACACCGAGAGCGCCGCGACGGGGATCGCCACCGAGGAGAGGATCTCGACGGGCGGGAGGCCCCGCAGAGGAATCGCAGCGCCCGCGGCAGCGCCGAGAACCAGAACCCCGCTCCGCGCGAGCCCCTCGGCCACGATCGGCGGCCACACCGCGAAGCTCACGAGCACGGTCACGAGCAGGAACCCGAAGAGCGCACCGGCCGCGCTCAGCGCGCCGCGTGGTGCGCCGGGCGCGATCCCGAGGAACGCCACCGAAAGAAGGGCGCCCGAGAGGAGCCGCAGCGGGGCACCGCCCCGGAGCCCGAACAAACCGCCGAAGAACGCGACGACGCGGAGGAGCGCTTCCACGCTCAGCCGGCGCGTGGCGCCGTGGGCGCGGAGCCGCAAGAACCGGGATGCGTCAGGAAGTAGAGCCGCGTCGCCTCGATGTCGCGGCGGATCTGGGCCGTCAGCTCGAGCATCGACCCGAACGTCATCTCGTCGCGCAGGCGGCCGAAGAAGAAGAGCCGCACCGATTCGCCGTACACGTCGGACGAGAAATCGAGGATGTGGGATTCGATGGTCCGGAGGTAGTCCTCGTAAACCGTGGGCCGCCGTCCGATGTTCGTCACGCAGATGAACGTCCGCTCGAAGGACCGGAGGAACACCTTGCCGACGTACACGCCGTCCCGCGGAGCCAGCTCGTTCTCCGCCTTCAGGTTGATGGTGGGGATGCCGATCTTGCGTCCCATGCGGTCGCCCTTCGCGACGATGCCGTCCATGGCGTAGGGCCGCCCGAGGAGCGCGGCCGCACGAGGGATGTCACCCGCCTGAAGGGCCTCGCGGATGCGTGAGGAGGAGATCGCCGCCGCGCCCTCGGTCACGTCGGTCAGGCCGGTCACCGCGATGCCGTTCTCCCGCGCGAGCGTCGAGAGGAGATTCAGATCGCCCCCGCGCTCGCGGCCGAACATGAAGCGCTCCCCCACGTGGATCTCGCGGGCCGCGAGCCGCCGTACGAGGAGCTCCTTCACGAATTCGCCGGGATCGGTCAGCGAGAAGTCCCGCGTGAACGGAACGATCAGGATCCACTCGATGCCGCAGGCCTCGATGGCCTCCTCGCGCTGCCTCAGCGTCTGGATCATCTCGGGCGCGCGCTCGGGGTGCAGCACTTTGAGCGGATGCGGATCGAACGTCACGACGACCGAGGGCACCCCGAGCGTGCGGGCCCTCTCGGCCACGTCGGCCAGCATCTGCTGATGGCCGCGATGGACGCCGTCGAAGTTCCCGATCGTGACCACGCCCCCTCGCGGCAGGTCGACCGCGGCGCGATACGGATCGCGAACGACGTTCACGGCCCGGCGCTCCTCAGGCGACGATCCGGCCCACGAGGTCGTACTCGTGCGCCTTGGTGATCTTCACCCTCACCATGGCCGAGGGGCCCGGGAGGAAGCCCTCGGGCACCTCGTTGATGAGAACGCGGCCGTCGATCTCGGGAGCCTGGCTCGTGAGGCGGGCCTCGAGAAGGTGCTCGGTCTCCTCCGAAGGCCCCTCGAGGAGCGCTTCGAAGGTCTTGCCCTTCTTCGCCTGGTTCTTCGCCTTCGCGATGGGCTGCTGGGCCTCGAGGATCCGGGCCCGGCGTTCTTCCTTGAGCGCGGCGGGCACCGGATCGCCGAGCGGAGCGGCCCCGGAATTGGGCTCCTCGGAGTAGGTGAAGACGCCGACGTTGTCGAGCTCCATGTCCGTGACGAAAGACAGCATCTCGTCGAAGTCGGCTGCGGTCTCGTTCGGAAAGCCCACGATGAAGGTCGTGCGGATCGCGATGCCGGGAACCACCTCGCGCATCTCGCCGATCATCTTCCGGTAGGAGGTGGAATCGCCCCCCCGCTTCATCGCCGTCAGCACCGGCCGGGCGACGTGCTGGAGAGGAATGTCCACGTACGGGAGGAACCGCGGCTCCTTCGCCATCAGCTCGAGCACCGAGCGGTGCAGCGTCTTGGGATAAGCGTAGAGAAACCGGATCCACGGAAAATCGGTTTCCGCGAGGAGACGCGCGACGAGCGTCGAGAGCCCGGTGCGCGTCAGGCCGATGTCCTCGCCGTAGCGCGTGGTGTCCTGGGAGATGAGACAGAGCTCGGAAACGCCCTGCGATCTCAGGCCCTGCGCCTCGGCGACGAGCGACTCGACCGTGCGCGACCTCTGGAGCCCGCGCATCTGGGGAATCGTGCAGAACGTGCACGGATTGTTGCAGCCCTCGGCGACCTTGAGGTAGGCGTAGCCACGGCGGCGGGTGAGCACGCGCGGGGCGAGATCGTCGTAAAGGCGCGTCGCGAGCGGCTTCTCGGTGAACCGGGGCAGCGACGGCAGGCCCAGCGCGGCCGCCGGGGCATTCTCGAGCTCGTCGAGCCCGATGAAGGCGTCCACCTCGGGAATCTCGCCGGAAAGCTCCCGGCCGTACTTCTGGACCATGCAGCCGGCCACGATCACGCGGTCGATCTCGCCGGCTTCCTTGCGGGCCACCTCGCGGAGGATCGCCTCGACCGACTCTTCCTTGGCGCGATCGATGAAGCCGCAGGTGTTCACGATGACGACCCGGGAGGTGTCCGGATCCTCGAGCACGAAGCCCTCGCGAGCGAGATGACCCAGCATGACCTCGGTGTCGACGAGGTTCTTCGGGCAGCCCAGGGAGACGATGCCGACGGAGGGAAGCGTTTTCATGGTGGGCGGCGACGGGCGCCGAACCGCGAATGATAGCTGACGGATCGAAACAGCCGTCTTATCCTGTCGCGAAATGCCCCGGAACGAGGCGGGACTTCCCCGCAACCTGCATCAGCTCGTCGAGGAGCTCCACATCGGCGTGATCCTGCAGGGTCCCTCCGCCGAGATCTACTTCTGCAATCAGGCGGCCCTCGATCTCCTCGGGCTCACCGAGGACCAGCTCCTCGGCCGGACGTCGTTCGATCCGGGCTGGAACGTCCTCCGGCCCGACGGAAGCGCCTTTCCGGGCTCGCAGCATCCCGTGCCGCTCGCCATCTCGACCGGGCTGCCCGTGCGCAACGTGACCATGGGTGTCGAGCGCCCCGCCGCGCGCGACCGGGTGTGGCTCCTGGTGGACGCCGTGCCGCGCCTCGACCCCGAGGGCAGCGTCGTCGACGTCCTGTGCACGTTCTCGGACATCACCGAGAAGCGCGCGATCTCGGAAGAGCTGCGCAACGCGAAGAAGATGGAAGCCGTGGGGCGCGTGGCGCGCGGCCTGGCGCACGACCTCAGCGGGATGGTGACCGCCATCCTCGGGCAGTGCGACGCCCTATCGCTGGGCGATCTACCCGACCACATCCGCCCGTCCATCGAGGCGATCCGGGGAGCGGCCGAGCGGGCGGCCGATCTCTCCCGCGGGCTGCTCCACCTCGCGCGTCCGCGGCTCGGCTCGCTGCGCACGTTCGACCTCAACGCCTCGGTGCGCAGCTTCGCCTCCCTGTTCGGGCGGCTGGGCTCCTCGGGCGTGAGAATCGAGCAGCACCTGTCCTCCGAGCCCTGTCTCGTCTTCGCGGCGCCGGAGCAGATCGACCAGGTGCTCCTGAACATCGGCCTGAACGCGAAGGAAGCCATGCCCGGAGGGGGCACGCTCTCGCTCTCGACCTCGCTCGTCGACATCCCTGCGGGCGATCCCCGTCCCCTGACGCCCGGACCGCACGTCCTCCTGACCGTAACCGACACGGGGCAGGGCATGGACCCGGCGACGAAGGAGCGCGTGTTCGAGCCCTACTTCTCGACGCGTGGCGAGGGTCGCGGCAACGGCCTCGGGCTCGCGATCGTGTACGCGATCGTGCACGAGAGCGGAGGCGCGATCTCGGTTTCGAGCGCGCCGGGGGCGGGCTCCACGTTCGAAGTTCTGCTGCCGCTCGCACACGAGCCGCTCGCACACGAGCCGCTCGCGCACGAGCCGCTCGCGCGCGAGCCAGCCGCCGAGGCGGACCGTCAGGGATAGATGCGGTAGAGCATCCGCGGGTACGGGATGCACTCGCGCAGGTGCGGCACACCGCACATCCATGCCGTGAAGCGCTCCAGCCCCATGCCGAAGCCCGAGTGCGGGAACGTGCCGTACTTGCGGATGTCCAGGTACCACTGGAGCGGCTCGACGGGCAGGTTGTGCTCGTGGATGCGTTTCAGCAGCAGGTCGTGGTCGTGGATTCGCTGCGAGCCGCCGATGATCTCGCCGTAGCCCTCCGGGGCCAGCACGTCGAGGCACGAAACGACCTCGGGATCGTTCGGATCGGGCTGCATGTAGAAGGCCTTGATGGCCGCCGGGTACTTCGTGACCATGACGGGCGTGTCGTACCCCTCGGTGAGCGCCGTCTCCTCGTCGCCGCCGAGATCGTCGCCGAACTGCACGGGGAAGCCCTTGGCCTTCAGGATCTCGATGGCGTCGCGATACGCGATGCGGGGGAAGGGCTTCGAGATCGTGGCCTCGAGCTTCGTGGGGTCACGCTCCAGGCGGGCGAGGTCGTCCTTGCGGCGATCCAGGACGCGCCCGGCGAGCTCCTTGATGAACTCCTCGGCGAGATCCATGAGGCCGTCGATCTCGAGGAAGGCGACCTCGGGCTCCACCATCCAGAACTCGCGGAGGTGCCGGCGGGTCTTGGATTTTTCCGCGCGGAACGTGGGGCCGAAGCAGTAGACCTTGCCGAGAGCGGCCGCGGCCGGCTCGGCGTAGAGCTGCCCCGACTGCGAGAGATAGGCCTTCTCGTCCTCGGTGTACTGCGTTTCGAAGAGGTTCGAGGTGCCTTCGCAGGCCGTTGGCGTGAGGATCGGCGAGTCGACGCGAACGTACCCGCGCGTGTAGTAGAAGTCGTGGATCGCCGACTCCACCTCGCTCCGGATGCGCAGCGTGGAGGCCTGCTTCGAGGAGCGGAGCCACAGGTGGCGCTGCGACATGAGGAAGTCGACGCCGTGCTCCTTGGGCGTGATGGGCCAGTCGGCGCAGAGGTCGAGGATGCGGAAGCCCGTGACCCCGAGCTCGACGACGCCGGGCTGCTTCGGGTGGAGGCGCACCTCGCCCGTGACCTCGATGGTGGATTCCTGGGTCACGTGACCCGTGGTTTCCCACAGCGCCTCGTCGACCTCTTTCTTGACGACGATGCACTGGAGGTAGCCGGAGCCGTCCCGGAGCACGAGGAACCGGATCTTGCCGCTGTCGCGCTTGTTGTAGAGCCAGCCCTTGAGGGTGACCGTCTCGCCCGCGTGCGCGGCGAGGGTTGCGATCGAGAGGTTCGTCTTCGTGTCGGCCATCGCGGCCGAGGTTACCGCACGCTCACCTGTTCTTGAGCTTGTAGGCCTGGATCACCGACATGCTCTGCGAGAGGCGCAGGAGCTTGCGGTTCTTCTTCTGCGTTTCGTCCACGTTGTCCACCGGAATCACCGTCGAACGGATGTCGCGCAGCACCTTTTCGATCTCCTTGATGAGCGCTTCGACCTCGTGGGATTGGTACTTCTTGAGCGCGACGACGTTCAACGTGGCGTATCCATCGGCGATCTCGGCGGCGGTCTTCCAGGCGGGGTTTGCCATGCGGGGAAGCATCCGGCCGATGGGGGGCCCGCGTCAACGTTCGTCCCCGTTCCGGGGACGAAGCCGTTCGTCCCCGTTCCAGGGACGGAGGCGCGTGATAGCCTGATTTCCGTCGCGCCGAGGCGCATCTCAATCACCACGCGGAGGCATGAATGGGTTTTCCTGGAGTGGATTTCTACGGCATCGACGAGATGCTCTCGGAAGACGAGCGCGCCGTCCGGGACCTCGTTCGCGAGTTCGTGGACGAGGAGGTCCTCCCCATCATCGAGGAGTGCGCCTACGAGGGCCGGTTCCCGAAGGAGCTGGTCCCGAAGATGGCCGCGATGAATCTCTACGGACCCACGATTCCCGAGTACGGTCTCCCCGGTCTCAACAACGTCGCGTACGGCCTCATCACGCAGGAGCTCGAGCGCGGCGACTCGGGCCTCCGGTCGTTCGTTTCGGTGCAGTCGTCCCTCGTCATGTTCCCCATCTACAAGTACGGTTCGCAGGAGCAGAAGGACCGCTGGATCCCCGCGCTCGCGAAAGGGGAGGCTATCGGCTGCTTCGGCCTCACGGAGCCCGATTTCGGATCGAACCCCAACGGCATGCGCACGGTCGCGAAGAAGGACGGCGACGACTGGATCCTGAACGGCGCGAAGGCCTGGATCACGAACGGCTCCATCGCCGACGTCGCGGTGGTCTGGGCGAAGGTCGGAGGGTCCGACGGCCCGATCCGCGGCTTCCTCGTCGAGAAGGGCATGAAGGGCTTCACGGCTCCCGAGCACCGGATGAAGATGTCGCTCCGGGCCTCCGTGACGTCGCAGCTCGCGTTCGAGGACGTGCGCCTCCCCGGCGCGAACATGCTCCCGGGCGTCGAGGGCATCAAGGGACCGCTGTCGTGTCTCACCCAGGCCCGCTACGGGATCTCCTGGGGCGGCATCGGCTCGGCCATGGCGACCTATCAGTGCGCGCTCGACTACGCCAAGAGCCGCAAGCAGTTCAAGGATCGGCCGATCGCCTCGCACCAGATGGTGCAGGCCAAGCTCGCCTTCATGATCACCGAGATCACCAAGGGACAGCTTCTCGCGCTCCGGCTGGGACGCATGAAGGACGCGGGCACGATGACGCCCAACCACGTGTCGATGGCGAAGCGGAACAACGTGTGGGTGGCGCGCGAGTGCGCGAAGCTCGCCCGCGAGATCCTGGGAGCCAACGGAATCGTGGGCGAGTACCCCGTCTTCCGTCACCTCGCGAACATCGAGTCGGTCTTCACCTACGAGGGAACTCACGACATCCACACCCTGATCCTCGGCCAGGCCGTCACCGGAATCCCCTCCTACAACCCCCCGATGGAGTAACCAAAGGGGGCGTTCCCAGACGGGCCGGATACGCCCCGCGAACCCGCGGGGCGTTTTCATTCCGGGAATCCCGGCGGTCCGGCGGGACCGCTCAAGGAATCCCTGCGGGATTCCCGGCGGTCCGCTTAGAATTTGTGCAATGGCGATCACCGGAAACCTCCGGACGATGCAGCTATCGGAGCTCCTCCAGTGGCTCTCGATGGGGCAGAAGACGGGTACGTTGGTCGTCCGGGGAACGCCCGGGGAGAAGAGGATCTACTTCCAGGGCGGCCGCATCATCTCGTCGTCCTCGACCATCGAGCGCGAGTACCTCGGTCACTTCCTCGTGGCTTACGGCCACATCACCACGGAAGAGCTGACGCGGGCCATGGAGGTTCAGGAGGAATCCAAGATCCTCCTCGGAAAGATCCTCGTGATGATCGGCGCGATCTCGGAAGCGAACCTCACCGAGCTCATCAAGCTGAAGGCCGCCGAGACGATCTACGACATCTTCCTCTGGACCGAGGGCGCCTTCGAGTTCATCGACGGCGAGGTCCCCAAGTGGCCCATGGTCCCCATCTCGGCCGATGTGACCGGGATCGTCATGGAAGGCCTCCGCCGCTACGACGAGTGGGCCCGCATCAAGGAGCGCATCCGGACGCTCGCGGAAGTGCCCGTTCTGGTTGCGCCCGTCGCGGCCGACGACATTCCCGAGCGTGAGCGCCTGGTGCTCGCGGCGATCGACGGCCAGACCTCGCTGGCGGAAATCGGCGCCTCGACGCACAACCCCGATTTCCATGTCGCGAAGTTCGTGTTCGACCTCCTCGAGTCGGGCCACGTCGAGCTGCTCGGAGCCAAGTCCGACGGCGCGGAGCCGGCCGATGATCTCGACCTCAGCGAGGACCCGTTCGAAACCGTCTTCGAGGACGCGACCACGTCGCCCTTCGATCTCCCGGCAGCCGGGAGCTCGGGCGGAACTCCGCAAGGCGGCGGCTTCGCGCCGGCGAACGGCTCCGGCTGGCCGGCCGCGGCGGCCATGGCGGCCGCCACGGTCACCCCACCGCCCCGGCCGTACCAGCCACCGCCCGCACCGCCGTCCGCCGCTTCCGTGAGCGCCAGCTCCGGAAGCGTTCCGGTCCCCGAAGCCGCAAAGGCCGATTTCGCCCGGTTCCTGAGGCGGGGACCGGACTCCGGCGCCATGGACGTCGGCCGCGGCGCGCGCGGTCCCGATTCTCCCGAGCGCCTGCCATCTCAACCGGCCCCGGTCGCGCCCCGTCCGGCCCCGGCCGCGGTGCAGGCCCCCGTGCCCCCGGCTCAGCCCGCTCCAGCGGGCCCCGCGCCACGTGTCCTGGGCTCCGGCTCGACGCCTTCGGCCCTCAAGGTCGCGGGCACTTCGGTTCCCAAGCTGATCAAGCCGATGGAAGAGCTGATGAACTGGTCGTTCACGCCGAACGAGGCGTTCATTCTGTCGCGCATCAACGGAACCTGGGACGTCCGCTCGATCGCGAAGATCAGCCCCTTCCCCGAAGGCGAGGTCCTGCGGGTCTTCCAGAAGCTCCACGAGGGCGGCGTCATCGCCTGGGGCTGAACGGCCTTGAAGCTCTCCGTTCCCCAGCGGCGGCCTCCATTCTCGGTGTCGGCTTCCGGATTCTTCGTGCGCGGGGATTTCGAATCGCAGGCACTGCGCCTCGCCCGAAGCGCTTCCACGGCGGTTCTCGCGGGCGCCCTCGCCGTTTTCGTGGTGGCCTGCGCCGACCTCCCGAGGGCGCCGCTCGGGCTCCTCCTCCCCTTTCTCGCGCTGACGCTCCTGGCCGCGCTCCTGCGGGTGCCCTCGGGACACACGCACGTGGGTCTCGAGGCCGCGGCCGTCCTCCCCGCCGTGGTGCTCCTCGGCTCGTGGCAGGCAGGGGTCGTCCTCGTCGGGATCGCCTCGCTCCTCGCCCGGGCGATCGAGCGACGCCGGCTCCCGCGGCGCGAGGACCTCGACGACACCTCCGACCTG
>JAEUQS010000457.1 GCA_016789625.1 Acidobacteriota bacterium
TCCTTCTTCCTGAACCTCTACCTCTTCCTGGGCGGCGCGCCGCCTCCCCCCTGAGGCGTCACTCCTGCCGCAGACCCAGCACCGGGTCGATGCGGCTCGCGCGGAGCGCGGGGCGGCCGGCGGCGAGGATCGCGACGAAGAGCATCGCCAGGGTGGCCGCGAGGAACGTCGGGACGTCGAAGCCCTCGACTCCGTAGAGAAGCCCCTTCAGCGCGCCGGCGAGCGCCGACCCCGCGAAGAGGCCCAGCGCGGAGCCGACTGCCACCAGCATGAGGCCTTGCCGGAGCACGAGCGCGAGGACGTCGCGCGGGCTCGCGCCGAGGGCCATGCGGACGCTCAGCTCCCGGTGCCGCTCGCCCACGAGGTTGCATCGGGCGTCTGCCAGGGGAGCGACAGACGGAACGTGAGAAGCCGCGTGGGCGAGAAGCCCAGCGGTCGCGCCTCGAGGTTCGCGAACGTGCGGAGCATGAGCACGGCGCCCACGAGGAGGGTGAGCGAAAGGCCGACCTCGAGCACGACGAAGGCCGACCGCGAGCCGTGTCGCCGGGTGGAGCCTCTGTCGCCGCTGCGCACCGTGGCGCTCACGCTCGTGCGGCCCGCATGGAGCGCGGGCAGGAGACCGGAGACGAGCGCCGAGACGGCCGCGAGGAGCACCGCGAACCCGGCGACGGCCCAGTCCACGCGCACGGTCTCGAGGCGTGGGAGATCGGCGGGGAGGAGCCCCTTCGAGGCGGCGACTCCGGCGGACGCGAGGAGGAGGCCGAGCCCACAGCCTGCCGCCGCGAGGAGCGCGCTCTCGAGGAGGATCAGACGCACGAGACCGGCCTGACCGGCCCCGAGCCGCACGCGCCATGCCATGTAGAACGCCACAAGCGGGCGCTCCGGATTCCGGAAGCGGGACGAACACAAGAACCCAACGGACGTTGAGCCGGGCGCGCGTACCATCCCCGGAATGCTGGGGGAACGGCTCGCGCACTACCGCATTCTCGAGCGGATCGGGCAGGGCGGCATGGGCGAGGTCTACAAGGCCGAGGACCTCAAGCTCCTCCGGCTCGTGGCGCTCAAGGTGCTGCGCCGCGGAAGCGGAGGAACCTCCGAGGAGGCCCACGCGCGGCTGCAGCACGAGGCGCGTGCGGCCTCGGCCCTGAGCCACCCGAACATCGCCACGATCTACGAGATCGGCGAAGGTGAGCGCGACGGCCAGCGGGTGAGCTTCATCGCCATGGAGTACGTGCCGGGGCGGAGGCTCACCGAGGCCGCGGCCGAAGCGGACGGAGTGCCCGCCATCGTCGCGCTCGTGAAAGACGTCGCGAACGCGCTCGACGAGGCTCACCGGAGCGGCGTGATCCACCGCGACATCAAGCCCTCCAACGTGCTCGTCTCGAACGGCGGCCGGGTGAAGGTGCTGGACTTCGGCATCGCCGTCTATTGCCCTGCCGCCGACGCGAGCCGCGAGACGTGGAGCGGTCCGCTCGCGGGGGCCAAGGGCCCGGACGGCGAGCTCCTGGGAACCGTTTCCTACATGTCGCCGGAACAGATTCTGGGGAGAGATCTGGACGCGCGCACCGACGTCTTCTCGCTGGGCGTCATGCTCTACGAGCTGCTCTCGGGCCGGCTGCCGTTCCAGGGCGCGACGGTGGGCGCCACGTTCGACGCGCTTCGCCACGGCGAGCCGGAGCCTCTTCCGTTCGTGACTCCGG
>JAEUQS010000495.1 GCA_016789625.1 Acidobacteriota bacterium
CAGGCGAGGGCCTCGAGCACGCCGCGGTCCGCTCCCCGCACGGCCTCGCGCCGCATCACCTCCACGTTGACGACGGCCCCCTCGGCGTCCGGGCTCCATTCGAAAAGACCCTTCCTCTCGGCGGTGAGCGTCTCGAGGAACGACAGAGCCGCCCCGGCGGGGAGCCTCAGGGTGAGCGCCTGGCGGGGGCCGAGCGCGTCCACGAGGGGGAGGAGCCCCGCGGGCGGCGGCGAGGAGGCAGCGAGGTCGTGGAGAGGGAGATTCGTGGGCATCATGGCATCACGATCGGTCCCTGACGGCCGTCGTGCCATGACAGCCGTCATAGGGATCCGCACACGGCGGCCCTAGCTTTCCCGCATGCCGCACGTCGACGCCAGCGCTGCCCCGGGCAGTCCCCCGGGACTGCCCGGCGGCTACGTTCCCCACGTTCCGGTACCGGACGAAGAGCCCTGCCTCGTCGACCCGGTGGGCCGCCGGATCACGTACCTCAGGCTCTCGATTCTCGAGAGCTGCAACCTCCACTGTACGTACTGCCGGCCCGCGGGGGAGGCCGGCGTCGCGGCACGACGACCCACCATGGACGCCGCGGAGATCGTTCGCATCGGCTCGGTGTTCGTCTCCGCCGGCGTGAGGAAGATCCGTCTCACGGGTGGGGAGCCGACGCTCCATCCGGGCCTCGTGTCGATCGTGAGGTCCCTCGCCGCGCTCGCTCCCGTTCCGCCGATCCTCGCGCTCACGACGAACGGCGTGCTCCTGCCACGCCTCGCGCGTCCCCTCGCCGAGGCCGGCCTGTCGCGGCTGAACGTCAGCCTGGACGCCACGACGCGGGAGGCCTTCCGGGCTCTGACGGGCCGCGACCGGCTGGACGCCGTGAGGGCTGGCATCGACGCCGCGCTCGAGGCCGGCTTCGCGCGGGTGAAGATCAACGCCGTCGTCCTCGCCGGGCAGAACGACGATCAGCTCGAGCCGCTGGCCCTCCTCGCGCGCGACCTGCCTCTCGACGTCCGCTTCATCGAGCACATGCCGCTTCCGGGAACCACGATGCCGCCGGGCAGTCCTGCCGGACTGCCCGGAGGACCACTCACCGCCGCCGAGATCGAACGCCGGCTCGCTGCGCGGTTCGAGCTGGAAGAGCTCCCCAAGGAGCCGGACGCGGGCCCCGCGCGCATGTTCGCGGTGCGCGGCTTCCGCGGGCGGCTCGGCCTCGTCTCCCCGTTCTCCGCGCGGTTCTGCAGCGACTGCAACCGGCTGAGAGTCACCTCGCGCGGCGCGCTCCGGCTGTGCCTCCTCGGAGGTGGCGAGGTCGACCTCCTGAGCGGGATCCGCCGCGGCGAGCCGGGCGCGCGCCTGCTCGCGGTCGTGCGGCGGGCGCTCCTCGGCAAGGCCGAGCGACACCCGTTCGGGAACGCGCTCGCGGCGGGCTCGGCGCCAGCCTGCTCCACGCCGATGTGGGCCGTCGGGGGCTGACGCGGCTCGAATAGAATTTCGGGATGCCCGAGCCCGAGCCCCTTCCGCTCCAGCAGGCACGCGCCGACGCGCTCTCCGCGATCACGCAGGCCATCGGGCGCTCGGAGAGCCTCGCGGATCTCTTCCCCCGGGTGACCGAGGCCGCGCGACTCTTCCTGCCCTTCGACGGCGCGGCGATCAGCCTCGTCGAGGAGACCGGGGGAATGCGCGTGTACGCGGTGTCGGGCGAGATCCCGGCGGACAACCCCGCGGGGACGGTGGTGGGGCGCGACGGGTTCTCGCCTCAGCTCTGGCCCGACGGACGGATGGCGCCGCTCCGGCTTTCCGACGCGCCCGAGGGTCTCGACACGGCCTACGCGATCGACGCCCATGTCGAGGCGGACGGCTACCGCTCGCTCCTGCGCTTCCCGTTGTATTCGGGAGACGACCTGCTCGGCTTCCAGTGGTTCGCCGCGCGCGCCCGCGCGGCGTTCACCGAGGAGCACGAGCGCGCCCTCCGCCCTCTCGTCGACATCGTCACCCTGGCGCTCCAGCACGAGCGTCTGTTCCGCAGGGAGCGCGAGCGCCGGCGGCGGCGCGAGCTCCTCGACGCGCTCCTCCCCGCCGTCGCGAAGGCGCTCGACGTGCGCGAGGTGATGAAGCAGATCTCCGACATCGCGCAGCAGATCGTCGTGCACGACCACGTGATGATCGGGCTCCTCAACGAGGACTGGTCGAAGCTGCGTCTGTACGCGCACTCCGACGGCGGCACCGCGCCCGAGCTCGCGATTCCCGAGGTGGCACGGCCGTCGTTCGCGCTGGAGGCCTTCGTGATCCGCGACGTCGAGATCCGCGAGTCCGATCCGCCGGTCGTGCGCTTCCACCTCGCGATTCCCGCGCCCCCTCCCGGCGGGCCTCCCTGGGTGGAGTTCCCCATCGGCCCCGCACAGAGGCAATGGCTGAAGCAGCTGAACCTCCGCTCCGAGGTGCGCGTGCCGCTGCGGCAGGACGGGAAGATCGTGGGCGGCGTCGTGCTGGGCTCCTACGCGCCCAACCTCTACGGAGAGGAAGAGGTCGACACCGTGCGCCGCATCGCCGACGTCGTGGAGCTCGCGATGGCGCACCAGCGCCTCGCCGACGAGGCCCGGCGCGCGGCCGAGGAGCGCGGCCGCGCCGAGCGCCTCGAGGCGAAGGTCACGCTCCTTCGCGAGGAGCTCGAGAGCCGCAGCCCGCACCGCGCGATCGGCGAGTCGCGCACCTGGAAGAACGTCCTCGCGCAGGCCACCAAGGTCGCCGCGGTGGAGACGACGGTGCTCCTCCAGGGCGAGTCGGGCACCGGCAAGGAGGTCGTCGCGCGGTTCATCCACCGCGCGTCCCCGCGCCGCGACGGACCGTTCGTCGCGATCAACTGCGCGGCTCTGCCCGACAACCTTCTCGAATCCGAGCTCTTCGGCTACGAGCGGGGCGCGTTCACCGGAGCGCTCACGAGCAAGCAGGGCCGCATCGAGCAGGCGGCGGGCGGCGTCCTCTTTCTCGACGAGGTGGGCGAGACGAGCCCGCTCGTGCAGGCCAAGCTGCTGCGCGTGCTCCAGGAGCGCGAGTTCCAGCGGCTCGGCTCGACGCGCGTCACCAAGGCGGACATCCGGCTCCTGGCCGCGACCAACCGCGACCTCAAGGGCGCGATCGCGCGCGGCGAGTTTCGCGAGGACCTCTATTACCGCCTCGGCGTCTTCGAGATCCGCCTGCCCTCCCTCCGCGAACGGCGCGACGACATCCTGCTCCTCGCGCGCGGCTTCCTCGACGAGATCGGCCGCGCGATCGGCCGGCCGTCCGCGGGCCTCTCCGAGGAGTCGCAGGGAGCGCTCCTCGCCCACGCCTGGCCCGGCAACGTGCGCGAGCTGCGCAACGCCATCGAGCGGGCGGTCATCCTCTGCGAGGGCGGCCTCGTCACGAGCGAGCATCTGCCCCTCGGCCTGGAGGCCGCGCCGGCCACGGCGGGCGGCGGCCCGATCGAGGCTTTCCCGCCCGGAGGGGTGGACCTCGAGGCGCTCGAGAAGCAGCTCGTGAAGCAGGCCCTGGAGGCCGCGAAGAACAACAAGTCCAAGGCCGCTCGGCTCCTCCGCCTCTCCCGCGGGCAGCTCTACAACCGCCTCGAGAAGTACGGACTCGAGAAGGACGCCTGACTGTCTGATTCCTGACAGGTGTTCGCCGGCTCGCGGTCGCGGCCGGCGCGCCCGCCTGAGCCGATTCCCGTAACTCGTTGATTCCGAAGGGTTTCCGGTTCCGATGCCCGTGTGCGCCTGCTGGCACGCGCCGTGACATCAGAGGGGACTGGAGGCACCGAGCCATGTCCCAACGCAACGTCGAGATCTTCATCGGAAAGCTCGCCACAGACAGAGACCTGAGGGACGCCTTCGGCGAATCGCCGAAGGAAACCCTCGACACGTACCGGGCCGAAGGGCACGACCTCGGCACGGTCGAAGCGGCCGCGCTCGCTGAGATCGATGTCCGGTCGGCCGAGCGCTTCGCGAGCACGCTCGATTCCCGCATCTGCAAGCTTTCTCCCACGGAGAACAGGAGGTCCAAGTGAACCGCAACGTCGTGAAAGCTCTCGTCGTCTCCAGCCTCGTGCTCGGCTCGGGAGCCGTGCTCCGGGCGCATCAGGGCAAGGAGCCCAAGGGCCTCCGGGCCGCGGGCACCATCGAGGCGAAGGACGTCTCCGTGGGTTCCCTCGTGGGAGGCCGCGTGGCAGCCGTGCACGTCGCCGAGGGCGACGCCGTGGCGAAGGGTCAGCCGCTCGTGACGCTGGAAGCCGACTTCCTGAACCACGCCATCGGAGAGCAGCTCGGCAGGGTGGCCGAAGCCCGCGCGCAGCTCGCGCTCGTGACGCGCGGACCGCGGAGCGAGGAGCGGGCGCGGGCCCGCGTCGACTGGGAGAACGCCGAGAGCGAACGGCAGCGCTTCGAGGCTCTCCGCGCGCGCGGCATCGTCTCGGCACAGCAGGTCGACAGCCTGAGGACGAGCGCCGAGACGAAGCGCCAGCTCCTCGTCCAGCTCGAGAACGGCAGCCGCGGCGAGGAGATCGCTGCGGCCACCGCGGCGCTCTCGCGCGAGGAGAGCCGCCTCGCCTACCTCGAGAGGCAGCGCGAGGAATCCACCGTGCGCGCGCCGGCCGACGGCATCGTGGAGACGCTGGACCTCCGTCCCGGGGACCTCGTCTCACCCAACCAGCCGGCGGCCTCGATCCTCGAGCCCTCGCAGCTCTGGGTGCGCGTCTACGTGCCCGAGACCGAGCTCGGCCACGTGAGCGTGGGACAGTCCGTGGACGTCGCGATCGACACGTTTCCGAACCGCGCGTTCGCCGCCCGCGTCGTCGAGATCGGCACGCGCGCCGAGTACACGCCCCGCAACGTGCAGACGCTCGACCAGCGGAGCGACACCGTGTTCTCGGTGAAGCTCGCGTTCGAGCCCACGAAAGCCCTCAAGCCGGGAATGGCGGCGATCGCGACGTTCGGGAGGGCTCTGTGAGCGCATACGGCGTCGAGGTCCGCGGCGTCACGCGCGACTTCGGCTCCTTCCGCGCGCTCGACGGCGTGTCGCTCACGGTGAAGCGCGGCGAGATCTACGGCCTCCTCGGCCCCAACGGCTCCGGCAAGTCCACGCTCATCCGCATCCTCTGCGGGCTCCTGGCGCCCACCGCCGGCAGCGCGTCCGTGGACGGGCTCGACGTCACGACGAACGGCGAGAGGATCCGCGCCCGCATCGGCTACGTGCCCCAGAAGTTCTCGCTCTACGAGGACATGACGGTGCAGGAGAACCTCGACTTCTTTTCGTCGGTCTACCGGCTGAGGGGCCCTCTCCGGAAGGAGCGCATCGAATGGGCGATCGGGCTCACGAACCTCGGCCCGTATCGGAACCGGCTCTCCGGCGCGCTCTCGGGCGGCTGGAAGCAGCGACTGTCGCTGGCCGCCGCGATGATGCACGAGCCGCGCGTGCTGTTCCTCGACGAGCCCACCGCCGGCATCGACCCCGTGGCCCGTCGCGAGCTGTGGAACCTGCTCTTCGAGCTGGCCGCGCAGGACGTGACGCTCGTCGTCACCACGCACTACATGGACGAGGCCGAGCGTTGCGGCACGGTGGGCTATCTGTACCTCTCGAAGATGCTCGCGCAGGGCACGCCGGGCGAGCTCATGGGCCGGTCCGACGTGACGCCGGCCGGCCTCCGGCGCGTCGAGGTCGCCTGCGAGGGCGGCGCGGCCGCCGTCATGGGCCACGCGCGCACGCTGCCGTACGTGGAGGACGTCACGATCTTCGGGAACGCCGTCCACCTCCTCGTCGAGCGCGATGCATCCGACGAGCGGATCACCCGGGATCTCGGCGGCGCGTCCTCACCCGTCGTCCTCCGCCCCATCACGGCGTCTCTCGAAGACGTCTTCGTGCGCCTCACGCGCCTCCAGGCCGAGGCGCGGGCCAAGGGGGGTCCCTCGTGAACGTCTTCAGCGGTTTCCTCTCCGTCCTCCGCAAGGAGGGCATCCAGATGCTGCGCGACCGCGGCACCCTCATGTTCGCTCTCGGGGTGCCCGTCTTCCAGCTCGTCCTCTTCGGCGTGATCGACACGAACGTGAAGAACGTGCCGACGGCCGTGCTCGACAGGAGCCACACGCCCGAGAGCCGGGCGCTCGTGACCGACCTCGTGAACACGTCGACGTTCCGCGTCGAGAAGACCGTCGAGACGCGCGCCGAGCTGCGGCAGGAGATCGTCGCCGGGCGCGCCT
>JAEUQS010000499.1 GCA_016789625.1 Acidobacteriota bacterium
AACGGCCGCACGCTCGTCCTCCTCAACACCCGGAGGAACGAGCCGCCGCAGGCGTTCTATCGCGCGCTCGGCTACGAGCTCGTGGGCGTCGTGCCGGGCTACACCGTCGAAGCGGACGGCACCCGGCACGACACGGTCATCCTCTACCGGGAGCTGAGGTCAGAGGAGTAGGGAGTTCGGCGGGAGCACGGTGAGGCTCACCTGCGACGCGTGCTGGACCACCGCGATGCTCGAGCGTCCGCCCTCCTTGGGCTGGCCCACGATGAAGCCCGTGATCGTGATCCAGTCACCGAGGCGGGTGATCGCCTGGACGTCGATCTCATGCCCCCCGACGTGGGCCCGCGTGTGCCCGGGCTCGTTGATCGAGTAGGCGTTCTTCTGCTTGCCGAGCATCTCCGAGAGATCGCTCCAAACCTGATCCGAATGGGTTACCGACTGTTCGCTCATGACTCGGTCTCCTTTCCCGATGGCCCGTCTTGATACCCGGGAACGATATCCCTCCTTCGAATCGGCGCGCGCGTACAATCCGCCGTCCTTGGCGCCGGGCCCGTAGCTCAGGTGGATAGAGCAGCGGGTTCCTAAACCGTTTGTCGGGAGTTCGAGTCTCCCCGGGCCCACCATCACGGAGCCTCTGCTCAGCGCGACGAGAGCCGCGAGAAACCGCCCGTGAGCGTGAACCACGAGCCCCCGCCTTCCCGCGCTCTCACCTTCTCGAGAAAGCCCTGGGCTTCGGGAGGCACCGCCGTGAACCGGATCGGGACGCCCTCGATCGAGGCCCCCTCGCCGACCGCCTTGGCGTAGAGATCCGCGGAGAGCTCCGAGCCGTCGTCGAGGAGGAGCCGGATCCGGAGATCCGAAAGCGCCGGCGGCGACTCGCCTTCGAGCGGTACGAGGAGCGCCGACCGGCGGGCCAGTGAGACGAACCGGCCCTCGCGGCCCAGGTCCTCCACCTGCTTGTTCGTCACGAGCGCGAACCTCACCCCCACGGCGTTCTGCAGCGGAACGAGCTCGTCCTTCTCGGCCTCGGGCATGTAGAGCGCCACACCGTCGCGCTCGATGCCCTTCACGTCCCAGGCCGTGAGCGGCGTCTTGAAGCCCTTGGCCTTCACCGAGAGCTGCTGGCCTACGAAGACCCGCTCCTTCGCCGCGAGGCGCGTCGCCTCGGATACGAGCACCTGCCCGCCCACCGACATGCTCTCGATGCGCGCCGTGAGGTTCACGTTCGAGCCCACGATGCCGTACTTGGCGCGGGTCTGCGACCCGATGTTCCCCACCACGACCTCGCCCGTGTGGAGCGCAATGCCCATCTCGAGCACGGGAAGTCCGTTCACCACGTTCTCGGCGTTCACGCCGGCCATGGCCCGTTGCATCTCGATGGCGCAGGCGACGGCCCGCTCGGCGTCGTCTTCCGAAAGGAGCGGCGCGCCGAACAGCGCGAGGATGGCGTCGCCGATGAACTCGTCGATCGTGCCGCGGTGGTCGGTGATGACGTCGGCCATGCGGCCGAGATACCCGTTCAGCACGCGCACGACGTCCTGCGGGGAGAGGCGCTCGGCCGAGGACGTGAAGCCGCGCAGATCGGACATCAGGATCGTCACGCTGCGGCTCTCGCCGCCCAGCGCGAGCCCCTCGGGCGATTCCAGGAGGCTCGCGACCACGTCGTCCGAGAGGTACCGGCCGAACGTCTTGCGGATGAACCGGTTGCGGATCTCCAGCTCTTCGGTCTTCCGCGCGAGCCGCTCCCGGCTCTCGAGGAGCGCCTCGTACGCGAGCCGGCTCTGCTGCGCGTCCACATAGGCCTTCGAGTGGTAGCGAATGCGGGCGAGGAGCTCCGTGGCCGACGGCAGCTTCACGAGGTAGTCGTTCGCGCCGCGCGAGAAGGCCTCGGCCTTGATGCTCGGATCCTCCTTGGTCGAGAGCACCACGAGCGGAACGTGCCGCGTGCGCTCGTCGGCCCGGTACCTCGACACGAGGTCCAGGCCCGAAAGTCCGGGCATCACGAGGTCCTGCAGGATCACCGTGGGCGACACGCGCGCCGCCGTTTCCAGCGCGGCGAACGGATCGCTCTCGAAATGGAACTCGATATCGGGATCGGCCAGCAGCGTGATGCGGATGCTCTCGCCGATGATCCTCTGGTCGTCCACGAGGAGCACCGTGACCCGCTGGCGGTAGAACGCGTCGCCGGGGGTCGTCATGCGCGCCCCGTCATGCGCGCCTCGCGGCACGGTTGACGAACGCCTCGATCACGGAGGCGATCGCCTGGAGGGGCAGCACCTGCTGCGCGGCACCGATCTCGGCCGCGGCGCGGGGCATGCCCCACACGATGCTCGTCTTCTCGTCCTGGGCGACCGTGCTCCAGCCGGCCCGGCGAAGCTTCGCGAGGCCTTCCGCGCCGTCCCGCCCCATGCCCGTGAGGAGGATCGCGAGGCCCGGTGACGCCTGCGCCACGAGGCTCTCGAAGAAGACGTCGACCGACGGCTTGTGCACCGCGGACCGCGGCTCCTCCTCGTAGCGCAGACGGCGATCGGGCGAGAGCACGAGGTGCCGGTCCATCGCCGCGACGTAGGCCGTGGAGAGGCAGAGCGTCTCGCCGTCCTGAGCGGGCAAAACGGGGAACCCCGTGCGCTCCTCGAGCCAGCTCGCGAGGCCCTGCGCGAACCCTTCCTCGATGTGCTGGACGACGATCACGGCCGCCGCGAGATCCCGCGGGAGCCTGTCGAAGATGGCCGCCAGCGCCGCGGGACCTCCCGTCGAGGCGCCGATCGCCACGAGCGGCGCGTCCGCGGGGAGCACGCTGCCGAAGGGCTGCCGGCGCCGGCCGGTCTCTGCGGGACCCCGCGCGAACGGGACGGACTCGGGAGCCGGCGTCGAATGGCGGAGGCGCGCGTGCGTCGCGAGCCGGGCGAGGAAAGGGACGTCGCCGAAGAGCTCGCCCTCCACGTCGATCGTCGGAGGCGGCAGCACGTCGGCAGCGCCTTCCCCGAGGAGGTCGTAGCCGCGTGCGACCGCGGCCTTCGACGGCGCGAGGAGCACCACGCAGGGCCCCGACGACGCGATGCGCCTGAGGATCTCCTTCAGCGGCCGCCCCGGCAAGTCGAGGTCCACGAGCACGAGGTCGGGCTTCTCCGTGTGGCTCCCGGAGAGCGCGTCGTCGCCGTCCCGCGAGACGTGCACGACCTCCCAGCCCTTGCGCGAAACCGCCCGGCGAACCGCTTCCACCACGAGGCGCTGCGCGCTCGCGACGAGGATCCTCACGCCTTCGCCTCCCCGATGAGGTTCACCACGGCCTGGAGTAGAGCATCGCCTTCGAATTCGCTCTTGGCGAAATAGAAGTCGGCCGCGGCGGCCAGCCCGCGTGCCCTGTCTTCCTCGCTGTCGCGATACGAGACGATCATCACGGGAGTCGACCGCAGGCGCGGGTCCTGCTTCACCGAGCGCGTGAGCGCGATGCCGTCCATGCGCGGCATGTCCACGTCGGTGATCACGAGGTCGCACGCGTTCTCGCGCACCTTGGACCACGCGTCGACGCCGTCCGTCGCCTGCACCACGAGGTAGCCCTGCCGCGCGAGCAGCTCGCTCTCGAGCTCCCGCACGGCGGCCGAGTCGTCGACCACGAGGATGCGCTTGCGGCGCCGTTCGCCGCCCTGCTGCGTCACCTTGCCCAGCCCGAGACCGGCCTCGCGGGAGCGCCGGAGCACGGAGCGCACGAGGTCTTCCACGTCCAGCACGAGCACCGGCGAGCCGTCGCCGAGGAGCGCGGCGGAGGAGATGTCGGCCACGCGCCCGAGCCGCGCGTCGAGGGGCCGCACCACGAGGTCCACCTCGCCGAGAAAGGCCTCCACCGCGAAGCCCAGCCGGTGCGCCCGCTCGCTCACGAGCACCACCGGGACATCGCCCGGCGGAACGGCCCCGCCCGAGAGCTCGAGCACCTGGTCGGCCGGCACGAGCGCCACGTTGCGGCCTTCGACCACCACGAACTGCCGGTCCTCGGCGAGGTGCACCTCGCTCACGGGAACGCGCAGAAGCCGGTCGATGCGGAGGAGCGGGAAGGCATAGGGCTCGCCCGCGATGCGCACCACGACGGCGCGGATCACCGAGCGCGACACCGGCACCCGGAGGTGGAACGTCGCGCCCGCGCCCGGAACGGAGCTCACGTGCACGGAGCCGCCCACCTCGCGAAGCACCGACTGCACGACGTCGAGCCCCACACCCCGGCCCGAGATCTCGCTCACCTCGGAGGTCGTCGAGAACCCGGGCGCGAAGATGTGATCGAGGACCAGCTCCTCCGAGAGCCCCTCGACCTCCCGCAACGTGGCGAGGCCGTTCTCGAGGATGCGCGGGCGGATGCGACCGAGG
>JAEUQS010000502.1 GCA_016789625.1 Acidobacteriota bacterium
AAAACCGTCTCGAGCTCCGCGCGAGACGGGACCGACCACAGGGATGCTGAAGCGACCCTGCGAGTCGGTCGAGAGAACCCCTTCGGCAACGCGCCCCCACGGGTTGCGATCTTCCCGCGAACGGTCTCGACTCTCCGCCCAGCGGATCACGGTTCGGGGAGCAGTGATTTCCCAGCGGACGAGTGCGTCCGGCAAGGGAACGCCCCCGCGCGCCGCAATGCCCTCGAGCAGAGTCGGAGCGCCGGAGACGAGAGTTGGTTCTGTGAGCGCGATCTCGATTCCGGCCGGTACCATCCTCGGAGGCAGGCGCACGCTCGCGGTGGCTGTGTTCGGGCGTGGGGCAGCGACCTCGCCACAGAGCGCCTTGGTCGTCACCTCGAAGGTCCAACCCTTCTCGGACCCCTCCGCGAGCTTCGGAAGAGCGATCTCGCCCGACGCCTCCCCGAACGGCCCCGACGAGACTTCCTGAGTCGAAAGCGGTTCGAGAGTACCGCCAGCCCCGTCCGTTCCGTCGCGCAGCGACAACGTCAACGTCGCGCCGGAAACAGGTTGAAACAAACTCTCGGACCGGGGGCCCAACGCACAGTAGAGGCCGGCTCGCCAGCGCACGACCTCGCCGGGCACGCCGCTCGGCCGGTCCAGAAGGAAGCTGAGGAGCGGCGCCTTCGAATCGCGTGATGGCGCGGGTACGGCCTTCGGAGGCGGCCCCTCGTTCGAGTCCACGAACGCGGAAGCAAGGTCGTCCCCGCGTCGCGCCAGGACCATGAACCGGGCCTCGGCCGAGCCGCCTTTGGGAAGCTCGAACACCGCCCGTCCCTCAGCGTCTGTCTTGCTCGAAGAAACGGTGGCGGACACAGTCTCTGGAGAGCCATCTCTGAGGATGAGGCGAACCTCGGCGTTGCGAACGGGAGCTCCGCTCGAGGCCTCGACGGTCCAGACTTCGACCTCACGGTCCCGCCGCCTCGTGAGAAGGGCGATATCGGTGACGAGAATCGAGAAGGCCGGCATCAGGAGCGGCAAGGCCTCGCGGCCGAACTGAAGCCGATAGAGTCCCTTTCGGGTGAGAGGAAGCGGAATCGACGTCGTCGAGCGTTCGCCCGACGCGGGCTCCGGCAGTTTCGCTGTCCACTCGATAGCGACCTCCCCGGGCCCCTCTGTCGGCCCCGCGCGCTCGGACTCTTCTGCCCGAGCGACGCACTCGAGGTCCGCTGGCTCCGGGAAGGCCCGGAACCGCAGCGAAGCCGCGCGCCCGTGAGACACGAAGAGCGCCGAGCCCAGCGGCTGCCCACCGCGCTCCGGAGAGAGCTCCAGCTCCGGATCATCGATCTCCAGGCGCAGGGCGCGGGCAATGACCGAGCACCTCTCGCCGCCGGGCGATCCGGGATAGGCCCGAGCGCCCTCTTCGGCAATGACCAGCGGAGCCTCGGGCCGTTCCGCGGATTGATTCACGAAGAGGGCGAGCTGGGCCATTCCTTCCGCCCAGGCCGCATCGTCGCGGTACGCCGGGAGAAGGCCCTCGAGATTGCCGACGATGAGAGCCTGATCCTCACGCACGGGGAACCACTGAGAGAGGATTCTCAATCGCTCGAGTCGAGCCTGGAGGGCCCCGGCACGGTGGTTGAGCGCCGGAGACGTCACAGAGAGATGCCAGCGCTCCAGATCGTCCAGCACGGCGCAGGCCTTCGCGGGGAGCGACTCCTCGGCGTCCGGACCTTTCGGCAGCGGGCCGAGGAGCCTCTGCAGCTCTGTGGCGCCTCGGAGCGGGCGCCTCGGTCCGCTGGTCAACAACGCCGCGTACAGATGCGAGACGACGTCGCGCGAGGTGGGGTGCCAGTCTCCTGTCTGCTGTGGGCACACGAACGGAAGAGTTTCGCGGGGCTTCGCGCCCAGCCGATCGCGAAGCGCGAAGACCGCCGCATAAGAGTCCCGGGCGGGGTCGGGGCTCTCCCTTGAGGCGTCGTCCGGGTTGGCCGCTCGAGCCCACTCGGCCAAGGGGCCCTGCAAACCGGCGATCACGAGGGAAAACGCGATGTCGACCTCGACGGAGGCCCTTCTGGGACGGTCAGCCTCCAAGCGCCAGATGAGCGACTCGCGAGCAGCGGAAGCGCTGGCCTTGTCGGAGGCTCTGCTGTTGAACGCGGACAGGGCCTCGCGGCGCAGGAGCTG
>JAEUQS010000518.1 GCA_016789625.1 Acidobacteriota bacterium
CCGTCGAAAAGCAGCCGTCGGAGTTCGACGTGGGTTCGCTCTACGAGGGGCCGGTCTCCGGCGTCGGCGACAGGGCCGGCGGAGTCGATGCCGATCTCCGCGAGAAGCTCCGCCAGGCGTATCTGTGGATCGTCAACTACGCGATCATCAGCCCCGTCTACGACATCGAGTACAACGACGGCACGCCGCAGGTGCTGACGTTCGGCGACTCGAAGTCGCGGGTGACGCTCCCGTCCGGCCACAGCTTCTCGAGCTTCGTGCTCCTCCCTCTGCTCACGCTCGCGCTGCGGCGCAAGTGCCTGCTCGTGGGCGGCCCCGGGCGGGGCAAGACGGCGAGCGCCGTGCTCATGGGCCTCGTCGCGGGCTACACCATGAAGGACATCCAGCGGGCCATCCAGCACGGGCAGCCGCAGATGACCGTGGCCGATCTCCTCGGCAACCCGCTGCCCTCGAGCCTCGTGAACGCGAAGAGCGCGGACGACATCCAGATCTCCTGGCGCCGCTGGCTCGGGATGCGCGTGAAGATCATCGACGAGTACAACCGCATTCCCACGCGCACGCAGTCGGCGCTCCTCACGGTGATGTCCGACAACTACGCCGAGCTCTTCGACCAGGTCTTCGAGTGCCCCGACAGCGCCTGGTATCTCACCGCGAACGACGAGGCCGGCGGCGGCACGTACCAGGTCATCGAGGCGCTGCGTGACCGCATCGACGTCGTCGTGAAGGCGCTCCACTTCAACACGCGCTTCCTGGGCGAGCTCCTCACGCGCATCGAGGCCGGCGCCCGTCCGGAGGACTTCGTTCCCGAGGACATCGTCTTCACCGAGGAAGAGCTGTCCCGCGTGCACAAGGAGATCCTCAAGGTGAAGCTCCCGGTGCCGCTCCGCCGCCGGATCGAGTTCTTCGCGGCGCAGTTCGAGTTCCTCGAGACGGCCGCCGACCAGATCGAATACAAGACGAAAGACACGGTCAAGCTCTCCGGCGTGGACCTCGCGCTCGTGATGGGTGCCGAGACCGGCAAGGACCGCTCGAAGGACCTCGGCACGCAGACGCGCAACGGGCTCTCGGTGCGCGCGCTCATGACGGTGCTGGCGTACGTGAAGGGGATGGCCTACTTCCGCGGCGAAAGGGAAGTTTCCTTCGAGGACGTGAGGCAGCTTCTTCCCTTCGTGCTGCACGACAAGCTCGTCATCGAGAGCGAGGCGGCGTTCTTCGAGGCCGCGGGAAACAGCGTCTACCGGGCCGACAAGATCGGCTGGATCCGGAAGCTTTTCGATCTCTCGTGCGCCGAGTACGGCCGGCTCGGCCTCGACGCCGAGGATCCCGTTCGCGACCTGTCGGACGAGTTCGCGAGGGGCCTCGAGGGGCTCTCGGCACGGGAGGTGAGCAACCGGCTCGCGAAGATCGAGGCCGTTCTGAAGGAATGGAGCAAGGGCCGAAAGGTCTACGGCCACCTCTTCGACGACATTCTCACCCTCAAGTACCTGCACCAGCGGTACACGAACTTCGCGGCTTGGCTGAAGACGAGGGGTTGAGCGCGTGAGCGGAGAAGCGCTTCGCGAGGTCCTCCTCGCGCGCCGCGACGCGTTCAACGCGCGCTTTGCCGCCGAGAGGCGCCGGCGTCCCGCGCTCGACGGGGACCTCTTCGGGCTGTTTCTCCTCGACACTCTCGCGCCGATCGCCGACGCGATCGCCGTCGCCGCTCCCGAGGGCCTCGGGAATGCGGTCGACGTGCTCTACGACGTCGCGCTGCCGCTCGTCGCGAACGGCGTCCTCTCCCAGGGCGCGGTGCGCGACGGCTGGGAGCGCCTGCTCCCGGGTCTCGCGGGGCCGCTCGCGCGGAGCCCGCGCAGGGTCGCGGGCGCCGTCACGAACGCGCTCCACAACCTCGAGCGCGTGCCGGGCGCGAAACCGGCGCGTTTCGTCGACAGCCTGCTCCGCGCCCGTGAGCACCTGAAGACCGCGGACGCGCTCCTCGCGGCAGGTGAGATCGCGGCGTGGACCTCGGGAGACGCGCCGCGCCGCGAGCGCGCCCTCGTGCAGATCGCGGCCCTTCCGGGCGCGGCGCTCACGGCCCTCTTCGACCTGGCGGAGCCCTTGCCCGATGCCGCGCGAGATCGGCTGGCGGAGGGACTCAGGAGCGACCCGTTCGCGTCGCCGGCCGAGGCCGCGGGACTGCGCCGCGTGCCGGTGAGGGCGCTCCGGCTGGTGGGCCGGCCGGGCGGCTTTCGGGGATTCGGCGGGCCCTTCCTCGCGCCGCCCATCGTCACCTCGGCCGGAGGCGCCCTCTACGCTCTGGGCGGCGGCGGCGCTTCCTACCGGCTCGCCGCCGACGTCTTCGGCTGCGTCCTCCTGAGGGCCACGGCCCCTCCGGTGAAGCCGGGACCGTCGCGCTTCACCGTGTCCCGCGGGGGCGTCGTGACGCGGGCCACGGAGCGCGAGGGGAAGCTCGTGCCGAGCGAATCGGAGACGTTCCCCGATCTCGTGTCGTCCTCCGCTCAGGCGGGGAACGCGCACTGTCTGGCGGCCACACATCCGTTCTCGCACCGCGTCCACGTGGTGGCGTTCGCACCCGAGAGCGCGCCGTGAATCAACCGCTCGAGACGGCCTGGCGAAACGCGTGGCCCGCCGCGATCGGCTGCTGGAGCCGCTACACGCAGCTCAGGACCCCGCTTTTCTGCCACACGGTCGCGGACGAGAAGCGCGAGGGGCTGACCTCGAGCTTCGCGATGATCCGGCTCCTCGACCATGCCGTGGTCGTGAGCCTCCGGCAGGTGCTCGAGATGAAGATCGGAGGCTTTCCGCGCGAGATCCTCGCGCACGAGGTGGGCCATCACGTCCTCTGCCCCGGCGATCTGGGCGACCACGCCCGTCTCATCGCGCGGCTGCGCCGCGGCTTGCCGGGACAGGAAGCCCAGGCGGGCCTCGTCGCCAACCTCTACGCCGACCTCCTCATCAACGACCGGCTGCAGCGTCTGGGCCTCTCGATCGCGGGCGTTTACGCGGCTCTTCCGCGTTCGGAGGACAAGCTCTGGACGTTCTACATGCGCATCTACGAGATCCTCTGGTCGCTCCAGCGAAAGTCCCTCGCGGCGGGTCTCATCGAGCCCGCGCTCGAAGGGGACGCTCAGCTCGGCGCGAAGCTCGTGAAGGTGTACGCCAAGGACTGGCTCAAGGGGGCGGGCCGTTTCGCGGCGCTCGTCCATCCCTACCTCCGCGAGGACGGCGGGGCCGCGGTGCGAAAGCTCTTCAAGGGCTGGCTGGACGTGGACGGCGGGCCGGGCGGCGATGGGATTCCCGACGGGCTCGCGAGCCTCGACGACGACGAGGAGGAAGGCAACATTCACCCGGCGCTGGACCCCGACCTCGCCCGCGACGGAGTGGAGGCCGAAGCGGGCGAGGAGGACGGAACGTTCGGGCGGAACCGGCGGGGGTCCGGACGCACGAACCCGCATCGCCAGCCCTCGGAATATGCGGAGATC
>JAEUQS010000503.1 GCA_016789625.1 Acidobacteriota bacterium
GGACTGGCCGATCGCGCGCTGGCTGTCACCGGCCAGACAGCGGGCAGCACGTCGATCCTGGGCGATCTCTCCCTCGCGAACGCGACCGCGACGCTCTCGGTGAGGATCCAGGGCGCCGCGACGTTCGACCGGATGTCGATCACCGGAGCCGTGCTCGTTACGGGCGGCGCGAGACTCCTCGTGGACTCCTCGGCCTTCGATCCCGCCGGGGGCACTACCTACGTGATCGTCGACAACGACGGTGCCGACCCCATCGCCGGCACGTTCGCGGGCCTCCCCGAAGGCTGGACCTTCACCGCCAACGCGCGCAACTACCGGATCAGCTACGTGGGCGGCGACGGCAACGACATCACGCTCACGCGCGTCGTGGGCACGCCGGTCGAGCTCCAGGAGTTCAGCGCCGAGTAGCCCCGTCCGGAGTCTTGTCTCCCTGCGGACCGAACGACGCCACCCAGACGTTGCCCATCGTCTCGGCCTTCTCGAACACGATCGTCTTTCCCGAAGGCGACATCACCGGATACCGCAGGTAGCTGCTGAGGCGGCCCTCGTTGAAGTAGCGCTTCTCCTCGAGCGTGCGGCGATCCACGCCGTAGAGCCCCCACACGCCGCCGCGCTGCCCCGCGAACAGCACCTGCCGGCCGTCGGGCGTGAAGCCGTAGGGCCAGTGGACGCCCTTGGCCTTCGTGAGCATTCGCGGCTCGCCCCCTTCGAACGGCACCTCGGCCACCTGGTAGACGTCGCCGCGCTTCACCTCGAACGCGAGGAACTTGCCGTCGGGCGAGAAGGAGGGAAACGCCGCCAGCTCCGGATCGTTCGTGAGCTTGCGCGGGTTCTCGCCCGCGGCGCCCATGACCCACACGTTCGTGGTGGTGCCGCCCCGCCGCGAGTTGAACGCCACGTACCGGCCGTCGGGCGAGAGGCGCGGGCTCTCGACGCCCTCGGGCAGGAACGTCGCGATCTGCTTCTCGGTGCGGGTCTTGAGGTGCAGCTCGTAGAGGCTCAGGGGTCCCTTGCGCGACGACGCGAACGCGATGCGCTCGCCGTCGGGGAAGAACCACGGGAAGTCGTCGTTGGCGGGGTCGGTCGTGATCTGGGCCGAGGACCCATCTCCTTCACGCAGGTAGATGTCGTTGTTCGCGCCCGTCCGCCAGGAGCAGTACACGAGGCGCGTGCCGTCGGGCGAGAACGCGGGCCGCGAGGAACGCGCGCTGCCGGAGGTCACCTGCGTCGCCTTGCCGCTCGCGATGTCCAGCGAGAACAGGTTGCTCGCGGTGACGAGCGCGCCGTACGCGAGCTTCAGCCCGTCCCGCGAGACGGCGATGCCGCGGGGCGTCGCGGTGGCGGGGTTCAGCACCTCTTCCGGCGTCGCCTCGGGCGCGTCGAGCCGCAGACGAAAGAGGCCCAGCCCGGCCCCCGAAGGAGCGTTGGGAGCCGCGGCCGCGAAGTAGAGCGCCTTGCCGTCGGGCGAGAAGACGGGATCGAAGTAGGAGAAGAGCGCCTTGGCGAGAAGCTTCGGCTTGCCGCCCGAGGCCGGTACCGTCCAGAGCTCCGAGCGCGGCCTCACGTACGTCACGAAGACGATCGTCTGCCCGTCGGGCGAGAAGACCGGCGCTCCGTGCCCTCCCGCAGGCTCCCCGGGACTCGTGAGCGGAACGGGGGTTCCGCCCGCGACGCTCACCGTGTAGAGCACGGAGGGCGGCAGCGCCGGAAACGCGCCGGCGTTGAGGTCGTGCAGAGGATCGCTCTGGAAGACGAGCGTCTTTCCATCGGGCGAGAACACGGGGTTCGAGCCGAGCTCCGAGACGCGGCGGGGCGCGCCCCCGAGAGCGGGCACGATCCAGATGCCGCCCCGCACCTGCGACGTGTACGCGATGGCGAGCCCGTCGGGCGAAAACGTGGGCTCGAGGTTCTGGTTGCCGTCGTTCGTCACGGGAATCTCGCCGCCTCCGGCCACGAGCTGCCGCACGAAGATCTCGAACGAGCCCGAGCGGTCGGACGCGAACGCGAGAGAGCTGCCGTCGGGCGAGAACGAGGGGTGCACGTCGAGGCCCGAAGACGACGTGATCTGCACCGCGCTGAGGGGGCCGGTGGGCAACGAGTCCGCCTTCTCGGCCGTTCTGCGGAGGCTGCGCGACGCGACGACGACGAGAAGCACGGCCGCCGCGAGACCGGCGAGGAGGACGAGCGGCGCCCATCTCTTGCGGCCGGCGACCGCGGGCGCGAGCGCCGGGACCGACGTCATCGACGTGAGGAGGAGCCGCGCCTTGGCGCCCTCGAGATCGGCGAGGAGCGCGGCCGCGTCGACGTAGCGCGTCTCCTTCGATTTCGCGAGGGCCCGCCTCACGATGCCGTCCCAGGGCTCGGGCAGCGCCTCGGTGCCCTCCTTCCGCGGAATCTCCTGGGTCACGATGCTGGCCATCTTCTGCTCGGCGCTGTCGCCGCCGAACGGGTACCTCCCCGTCAGCATCTCGTGGAGGACGATGCCGAACGAGAAGATGTCGCTCCGGCCGTCGAGAGGCTCCCCGAGTGCCTGCTCCGGGCTCACGTACTCGGGCGTGCCCGCGACCATGCCCTCGCGCGTGAGGTTCCGGCCCGCGTACTCGTCGCCGCGCAGGATCTTCGAGAGCCCGAAGTCCAGGATCTTGGCCCGGCCGTCGGGCGTGACCATGAGGTTCGAGGGCTTGATGTCGCGGTGCACGAGCCGCTTCTCGTGGGCCGCGCGGAGGCCGTCGGCGATCTGCACGGAGAGGCGCGCGATCTCGGCCAGGTCGAGCCGCTTCTGCCGGAGCAGCTCCTGCAGCGAGCGCCCTTCGACGTACTCCATGACGAAGAAGGGCGTGCCGCTCGCGAAGCCCGGGATCGACTCCTCGGTGAACCCCGCCTCGTAGAGCGTGACGATCGATGGATGGTTGAGCGCCGCGACGGTGCGGGCCTCGGCGAGAAAGCGGGCCCGCATCGCCTCGTTCCCGAGGAGGTCCGCGTTGAGGACCTTGATCGCCACCTGGCGCCCGAGAGCGGGATCCAGAGCGAGGAAAACCTCGCCCATTCCGCCTTCCCCGAGCCTCCGCAGCACGGGGTAGCGGCCAATCTTCACGGGGATGCCGGCGGCCACCGCCACGAGTATCCCCTGCCCACTAAACTCGCGCCGAGAGGAACCCCATGAAGGCTTTTGGACGTTTGTCTCTTCCGGCTCTCCTCCTGCTGACGCTCTCCGCGACCTTCCCGGCTTCCGCCGCGCAGCGCGGCTTCGAGATCGAGGATCTCTACCGGCTGAAGGGTCTCGCCACCCCGGCCCTCTCCAAGGACGGAAAGACCGTCGTCTACGCGCTGACGACCTCGGACATCCGTGCGTCGAAGCGCCGCACGAACCTCTGGCGAGCCTCGGCGACGGGCGGCGACGCGACCCAGCTCACGTTCGGCGAGAGCGCGGACACGGATCCGCAGTTCACGCCCGACGGCAGGGCCATCGCGTTTCTCTCGACGCGCGTCGAGAACGAGGCGCAGCTCTTCCTCCTTCCGCTCGGGGGCGGAGAGGCGGAGAAGAAGACGAGCTTCCCCGGCGGGGTCTCGGGCGTGCTCTTCTCGGAAGACGGCAAGAAGATCGTCTTCGCCGCGACCGTGTATCCCGAGTGCGGCGCGGACGTCGCCTGCAACAAGAAGGCGGCCGACGCGAGAGAGAAGAACAAGCTCAAGGCCCACATCGCCGACCGCCTCCTCTTCCGCCACTGGACGGCCTGGCAGGACGGCCAGCGCACGCATCTCCTGATGCAGGACCTCGAGAGCGGCAAGCTGACCGACCTGACGCCCGGCGACTTCGACTCGCCGGTCTTCTCGCTGGGCGGCCGCGACTACGACCTCTCGAAGGACGGCAGGCTCGTGGTCTTCGCGTCGAACCGTGACGCGAACGAAGCCGCCACGACGAACGCCGATCTCTATCTCGTGGAGACGTCGGCGAGCGCCGAGGCGCTGAAGGCTCCCCGCAGGCTCACGAAGCAAAACCCATCCTGGGACGGCGGGCCGCGCTTCTCGCCCGACGGTACGACCATCTGGTACCGCACGCAGACGATCGCGACCTACGAGTCGGACCGCTTCCGTCTCGCGAAGCTCGACGTCGCCTCGGGCACGTCCACGGTGCTCACCGAAAAGAGCTTCGACAACCAGATCAACGACCTCGAGCCCTCGGACGACGGCAAGACCGTGTACTTCACGGCCGACGTCGCGGGGCGCGTGCCGCTCTGCTCCTTCGACGTGGCGACGGGGCGCATCGACACTCTCTCGTCGACGGGCGTCGTGGATGGCTTCGCGATGGGCCCCGGCGACGCGTTCGCCGTCATCCTGCGCCGCCAGATCGGCCTCCCGGGCACGCTCTTCAACGTGCCCCTCCGCGTCCGCCGCGCCGAGCTGAAGATCTCGTCCCACAACGACGAGCTCCTCAAAGAGGTCGACGTGCGGCCCGGCGAGGAGATCACGGTCACCGGCGCGAACGGAAAGAAGATCCAGGTGTGGATCGTGAAGCCCCACGGCTTCGACCCCGCGAAGAAGTACCCGCTCATCCTCAACGTCCACGGCGGACCGCAGCAGCAGTGGGCCGACGCCTTCCGCGGCGACTGGCAGGTGTATCCCGGCTCGGGCTACGTCGTGGCGTTCCCGAACCCCCACGGCTCCACGGGCTTCGGCCAGGACTTCACGGCCGCGATCTCCGGAGACTGGGACGGCAAGGTGATGACCGACATCGACCGGGTGCGCGAGCACCTCGCCGCGCTGCCCTACGTGGACGCGGGCCGCATGGGATTCATGGGCTGGTCCTGGGGCGGCTACGCGGCGATGTGGCAGGCCGGCAACCGGCCCGACGCGTGGAAGGCCATCGCTTCGATGATGGGCGTCTACGACCTCCGCTCGATGTACAGCTCGACGGAGGAGGTTTGGTTTCCCCACTGGGATCTCGGGGGCGCGCCCTGGGACAAGGCCGCGGCGTACACGAAGCAGTCGCCGTCGAGCTACGTGAAGAGCTACAAGACGCCGACGCTCGTCGTCACCGGCCAGCGCGACTACCGCGTTCCCTATGCGCAGTCGATCATGTTCTTCACAGACCTCCAGCTCCGGAACGTGCCCTCACGCCTCCTCGTGTTCGAGAAGGCGGGACACTGGCCCTCGTGGGCCGAGATGGCGACGTACTACGCCGCGCACCTCGACTGGTTCCACAAGTACCTCGGCGGGGCGCCCTCGCCGTGGGACCCGGTCAAGCTGGTTTCGGGGACGCAGTGGGACGAGGCGAAGCCGGCGGCGAAGTAGTCTTGGGCGCCGGCGCCGGCGTGGCCGTGGGCGCCAGGTAGGGCTTTCCCGTGATGGCCGGACCCGCGAGCGCGCAGCCGCGATAGGTCCGGCCATCGAGCACGGCCTCGGCCATGAACTCGAACGCCTCGCCCGAACGCGGGTCGCGGCAGGGCTTCCTCTCGAGCCTCACGCCCAGCTTGCTGCCCTTGTATTCGAGGTCCCAGGTGATCACGTCGCCGGCCCGTCTGGGATCCTCGTAGGAGAACTGGGCCGCGAGGGAGCGGGACGTGTCCTTCAGCACGATCACGTGGTCCATCCTCGAGATCTGGAGGCTCCAGACCGGCACGGAGCCGATACCCCAGTAGTCCCAGGGATGACACGCGTTCCTGTAGGTCTTCTCGGCCGCGTTCTCGAGCGAGATCACGCGGAGCGTGCCTCCGAACATCGCGCCGGTGCCGCTCCGGGGCGGATCGTCGAGGTACCCCACGACCTCGGCGACCACTCCTTCCTCGGGGTAGGCCGGCTTCACGTCCGACCGGGCATCCTCGAGGCCGAACCGGTCGCCCGTCACCCAGAGCAACGCTCCGGTCTCGCAGTCGCGAAAGAGCGCGCCCTCGGCCAACGGCATGTAGTACCCACGGAACTTCTTCACGGGTTTCGGCAGGCCCGCCCCCGGGATCTTCTGCGGGCCGGGCTCGGCGCCGTCCGCGGGAGGCTTCTTGCGGCAGGCGCCCGCGGGAACCAGCGCGAGCGCGGTGAGCACGGTGAACACGACGAGCGCGGACGCGTGACGGCGGGGGGCTCTCATGCTGCCAACATGCTACCCGTACACTCCCGCCTCGGTGTTTCAGGCCCTGTCGACCCGCATGCCCAAGGCGCTGGGCCAGGAGAACCGGCTCACGAAGGCGCTCGCCGCGCGCACCCGCCCGGAGCCGCTCCTGGATCTCACCGGAACCAACCCGACGACCGCCGGCCTCGTGCACCCCGACGACGTCTTCGCTCTCCTCGGAGATCCCGGCTCGCGACTCTACGAGCCCGAGCCCCGCGGCCGGCTCGAAGCGCGCGAGGCCGTGGCCCGCTACTACGCTTCGCACGGCGTGCCCGCGCAGGCTTCGCGGATCCTGCTCTCGGCTTCCTCGAGCGAGACGTACTCGTGGCTCTTCAAGCTCCTCGCCGGGCCCGGCGAGACCGTGCTCGTGCCGGCCCCGAGCTATCCCCTGCTCGACGCGCTGGCCGGGCTCGAGGCCGTGCGGCTCGAGCGCTACCGCCTCCCCGAGGAGGACGGCTGGGCGTTCCACGCCGGGGCGGTCGAGGAGAAGCTCGACGAGCTCGCGCACCGGGGCCAGAGGGTCGCGGCCGTCGTCGTCGTGAACCCGAACAACCCCACGGGCACCGGCATCTCGCGCGGGGAAGCGACGGCGCTCCTCGACCTCGCGGCGCGGCACGGGTTCGGAGTGATCAGCGACGAGGTCTTCGCGGACGACGTGCGCGCGCGGCCGCGTGACGGCGTCGCGGTGCTGGCCGGGCTCGAGAGCGACGCGCTCGTCTTCTCGCTCGGCGGCCTTTCGAAAACGCTGGTGCTCCCGCAGCTCAAGCTGGGCTTCCTTCTCGCGAGCGGGCCGGCGCCGCTGCTCGCCGCCGCGCTCGAGCGCCTCGAGTGGATCGCCGACACGTTTCTCTCGGTGGGCACCCCGGTGCAGCGCGCCCTGCCGCAGCTCCTCGCGCGCCGCCTCCAGCTCAAGGCGCCGCTCACACGGCGGCTGGCCACGAACCTCGGCGCGCTCCGTTCGACGTTCGGCGCGGGTTCCCCCGTCTCGGTGCTTCCCTGCCATGCCGGCTGGTCGGCGGTGCTCCGCGTGCCCCGCCGCGAGAGCGAGGAGGAGCTCGTGCTCTCCCTTCTCGAGAAGCAGGACGTCCTCGCGCAGCCCGGCTACTTCTACGAGTTCCCGCACGAGGCCTTCCTCGTGCTCAGCCTCGTGACGGAGCCGGCGACGTTCGCCGAGGGCCTCGCCCGGATTTCGAACGCCCTCGCCTGAAAATCCTCAGCCTTCTTCGAAGAGGGACGGTTGCTTCACGCCTCTGGGCGCCCTCGCGGCACGGGGCCTCACGGAGGCCCGCTCGGAAGGGACGTCCTCGGACACGAGAGCGTCCTCGGGAGCCGGCTCGAGGAGCGGCGCGAGGTCGCGCTCATCGGTGAGGTCCGGGTTCAGCCAGAGCGCTTCCTGAGCCTCCGCGAGAACGACGGGCATGCGGTCGTGGACGGGCGAGACGAGAGCGTTCGCCGAGGTCGTGAGGATCGCGAAGGAGCGCTCGACGCGGCCTTCCTTCGTCACGCGCTCCGCGGCGAGCCCGGCCAG
>JAEUQS010000505.1 GCA_016789625.1 Acidobacteriota bacterium
CGCGCTCGTCGCCGCCCTGCCGCTCACCGCTCAGATGCCGCCCCCGGGCGGCGGACCGGGAGGGCCCGGCGGTCCGGGCGGTGGTCCCGGAGGCCCTCCCGGCATGGGACAGCAGCCGCCCGACCAGGTCCTGAAGGAGGCGCTCGGCCTCTCGGCCGACCAGATGACCAGCCGGCAGCGGATCCTCGAGGAGCGGCGCACGGCGGGCGAGGCGCTCGGCACCCAGATCCGCGAGGCCGAGCGCGCCTTCGGCACGCTCGTCACGTCCTCCAACCCCGACCCGGCGGAAGTGGGCCGTCAGTTCCTGGCGCTCGAAGCGCTGCGGAAGCAGGGCGCGACGATCCAGGAGAGGTTCCGGTCGTCCTTCGACGCGATCCTGACGGCCGATCAGAAGGCCAGGGTCACGGCGCTCGGCGCGCTCGACGGCCAGCTCAAGGGGCTGGGCGCCCTCCACGCGCTGGGACTGTAGGTTCATGGCTCGGAGCGGGCCCCTCGAACGGGGCCCGCCCGACTCACAGCTGTGAGTAGAACCCCACGTTGACGTTTCCGCTCCAGCTGTTCGTGCTCCCGCTCACGATGGACGCCGTCGAGAGGACCGTGAAGCCGTATCCCGTGGCGCCCACCAGGGGCACCGCGTTGGGTTTCGGCGGTCCTCCGACGGCGGTCTGTTTCACGCAGCAGCTCCCTTCGTGCCCCAGGACGGCGAGGTGGCTGTTGACGCCGCGCCCCGCGAGGTCGGCCACGAGGTTCGTCCCCACGAACGCATTGAACTGGGACTTGCGCAAGACGGGTGTGTCGTCGGGAACGAGAGACCTCAGGGAGACGAGCGTCTTCATGGCGCGCCCCTGAACCGTGTTCGCCGGGACGACGACGTTGGCCATCCCCGACGGGGGATCCAGCTCCACGAGCCAGACGGGGCAGCGCATGCTCGCGCAGAAAGCCAGGAAGTGCCTCTGCGAGCCGATGAGAGCCGGAGAGCCGTTGAAGTTGCCCTGCTCGTCGATGAGGAGGACGCCGACGGTCGTCCCCAGCCCGATCAGCCTCGTCATTTCGCCCATGAGCGACCCGTGAAGCAGTGTCATCCTCGGCTCCTCCAAAGGAAAAGCCGGCTTTCGCCGGCTTTTCCGAGTCCGCGGGGATTCCTCGAATCAGGCGATCGACTTGCGGAGCAGGAGGACGCCGACGGCGGCCACGAGAGCTCCCAGAATCAGAAGGCCGATCTCGTCGAGGGTGGGCACCTGAGTCGGGTTGATGGGAATGCCGACGGTCGTGGTGACGAGGGGTCCGAGGACCGGCGGGAAGTTCGTTCCGGCGATCGTGTAGTTGCCGTTGTTGATCGTGCCGGTCGCGTTCGAGTTGACGCCCACGGTGATGGTGAAGGTGCCCTGAGCGCCCGGCTGCAGCGTGCCGAAGTTGCAGGTCACGACGCCCGCGGCCTCGGCGCAGGATGCGCTGGAGACGGAGATGAAGGTCGTCTGCGCCGGAATCGTCTCGGTGACGACCACGTTGTCGACGGGGATCGTGCCCGTGTTGCGATAGAGGAACGTGTAGTTCAGGGAGGCGCCGGCCGGCACCGGATCCTGCGATTCGGTCTTCGAGATCGCGAGGCCCGGGAGCTGCGCGCCGAAGCCGTCCGCGTAGATGTACCCGAAGTGACCGCCCTGCGAGCAGTCGGCCGCGGTGATCTCGACCTCGATGTTGTCGCCGATGGCGATCGAGGCGGAGCCCGGGGCGATGTCGACGATCTGCCAGTCGGTGTAGAGGAGGCCGTTGGCCGTCTTCCAGGGAACGCCGGCCTGGTTCGAGAAGTTCAGAGACTCGAAGAGCAGCGTGCCGCCACGGGTGATGTTCTTGACCGCGACGTAGTAGTAAGGCTGCTCCTGCGGGCTGTGGCTGGGGTTCTGGAGGACGGGACCGACCACGAAGCGGACGTGAACCTGGTTGTCGAACGTGTCGACGTCACCCGCTGTGATGACGGACTGCTGCTTGATGGTGTTCGACACGTTTCCCGTGATCGGGCCATTGACCCGCGCCGAGTACGTTCCGATGTAGGGAAACTTCAGCGTCGCGGCCGCGCCGAGCAGCGGGTCGTCGCCGGTCTGGGGGCTCGCGGCAGTCACCGTCACCGTCTGGTCGGTGCCGCCCGCATTCCTCACGATGTTCGCGCCCGTGAACGGCGGGGTTCCGGTCAGGCCGGGATTCAGGAACGTCGACTTCGTCCATCCGGTGAAGTCACCGGACTCGAATCCGCCGTTCGTGAAGAGGCCGTACATGAGGCTCGACACCAGCAGCGGCAGGGCGATCAACACACCGATGAACGGAACTTTGCTTTTCGGCTTCATGAGGCTCTCCTCCATATGGGTGAGCCGAGTTTATCCCCCGGCGGGAATTTCAGCAAACGCGCTTACTCCCCCTCGGGAAGCGTCGTCGTCGCGACCACCCGGAGCACCTCGAGCCCGGCCGGGCTCTCCGTCGATTGAACGGCCGGGTAGAACCAGCGGCCCAGGCGGGCGGAGGCCAGGAAGAACGTCCGGTTCACGCCGCCGTTCCGGCCCGGCACCTCGAGGCCCTGGAGCTTCCCTGTGAGGCCGCCGAACGCGATCCGGAACGTCCCATAGGCGTCCTTCACCTCGACCGAAGGCAGGGTCTGGCCCGCGAACGGAATCTCCTTCGGTACCGCCCCGCCCCGGAGGGCCTCGAAGAAATGTCTCACGACGAAGAGGCTGCGGAGCCGCGAGATGGCGAGGTCCCGGTCCTCCGGAGAGCCGGGCTCCTCCTTCGTCCCGATGCCGCGAACGAAGACCGTGGGGGAAAGCCGCATCCACGACGCGGGCTGCCCCTTCGTCGTGACTTCCCGGCGAAAACGGTCGGGCCAGAGGCCCGTCTCGAGAACTTGCGGCCGTTCCCGGCCCGGCGGGACGTCGAGCGTTCCCCGGAGCTTCACCTCCACGAGCCCCGCCGCCATGCGGTCGGTCGCGTGGGCGAGGAGAACCTCCCGGGGCGAGACCTTCGGGATCGGGCGCGGAGCATGGGAATGGCCCTTCTCTTCGGCCCCTCTCGAGGGCGACCCGGGAAGGACGAGCCCGAGGAGGCAGCCGAGAAGGAGGGCGGCTCGCATCCTCACTCCGCCCGGAGGAACGTGGGATCCGAGGAGACGTTGTCGATCAGGGTGACGTACGCGTCGAAGGCATCGTTTCCGGCGATACGCTCGATGGTCGCGACGTAGCCCTCGCCCGTCACGCCGACGAAGTCCGAGAGGATCCGCGTCCACTGGAAGAGGTTCCCGGGCGCGAGAGTCTGGACGAGCGGCTCGCCCACGCGGTTTCCGTTGCGGTCGGTCACCGTGACCCTCATCGTGATGGGAGCCTCCAGGTCACCCGTGGTCGCCCCGAGATGCACCACGGCCAGGTTCGTGCGGACGGCATCGGACTGGGTGAGCCCGATGATCCGCTTCTTTCTCGAGGCCCGCGACAGATAGGGGTCGAGCCCGTCGTAGCCGAGACCGGTGCCGTTCGAGGCCACCGTTCGCGCGGTCGCGATGCCGTTCGCGAACTCCCGGAACGCGATGCGGATGGAGCCGAAGTCGTCCGCGCCGACGAGCGAGGGCGCGAGCTGCCGGTAGTGGTCCACGGCGTTCGCGTAGCGCACGCCGCGGCGCGGGTCGAGCGTGAGGACCTCCTGGACCTTGTTCCCCGTGCGCGCCGAGGTGAACGTGACGTCGGCGACGGCCGTGCCGCCGCCCGTGTTCGTCACCGCGCACTCGGAGCTGAAGCGCGTGCCGATGCCGCCCGCGTCGGTGACGACCGAGAGCGTCACGGTGTAGGAGTTCGCGTTGCCGGTGGCCCGGATGAACGCGGCGTCCTGGTTGGCGTTCGACACCACTGTCGCGTACGCGTCGTAATTCGCGAAGCCCGACTGGTACGGCTGGATGATCACCGAGAACGTTTCGCCGACGGCACCGGGAAAATCCGCCAACGGCGCGTTGAGCTGGGCCACGGTGTTCGGTGGAACTTGCAGGTCCTTGGACCCAACCTGGAGGCCGGTCGCGTCGTCGAAGAACTCGAGCGACATCGACAGCGTGGCGCAGGGCGTGCCCGTGAAGCCACAGAGGTTCGCGATCGCGACGTTGGAGCGGAAAGAGGGCGTGTTCTTCAGGCCGTTCAGCGTGGTGCGATAGAGGCCGGACCGGCTCGCGGGATCCAGCGACGTGAAGCCCAGCCCCGTGGTCGAGCCCGCCGGGAACGGCGCGCCCGCCCCGAACTTCGTGTAGACGCG
>JAEUQS010000573.1 GCA_016789625.1 Acidobacteriota bacterium
ACGGCAGGCCGCGTGACGTCGCCCGCGGTCGACACGGTCACGGCGTCGAGGAACGGCATCAGGCCCCGCAGTCGCGCGCCGACCTCTTCGATCGGGTGCGCGCGCTCGCTCCTGCGGCGGGCTTCGAAGGCGGCGCGGCCGGTCTCGTTCTCCTCGATCCACCTCTTCGCGAAGGAACCGTTCTTCACCTCGGCGAGGAGCTGACGCATCGTCTCCTTCGTCTCGGGCGTCACGATGCGCGGGCCCGCCGTGTAGTCGCCCCACTCGGCCGTGTCGCTCACGGAATGGCGCATGTAGTTGAGGCCGCCGCGGTACATGAGGTCGACGATGAGCTTCAGCTCGTGCATGCACTCGAAGTACGCGATCTCGGGCTGGTAGCCGGCCTCGACGAGCGTGTCGAAGCCCGCCTTCACGAGCGCGGAGACGCCGCCGCACAGCACGGCCTGCTCGCCGAAAAGGTCGGTCTCCGTCTCCTCGGCGAACGTCGTGGCGAGCACGCCCGCCCGCGTGCAGCCGATGGCCTTGGCGTAGGCCAGCGCGTCGCGGAACGCGTGGCCCGAGGCGTCCTGATGCACGGCCACGAGCGCGGGCGTGCCCTGGCCCTCGACGAAGACCTCGCGCACGCGGTGTCCGGGCGCCTTCGGCGCCACCAGCGCGACGTCCACGTCGCGCGGCGGGTCGATGGTGCCGAAACGGATGTTGAAGCCGTGCGCGAAGAGCAGTGTCTTGCCGGGCTCGAGCGCGGGCGCGATGAACTCTCTGTAGAGAGCGGCCTGGGTCGTGTCGGGCGCGAGGACCATGAGGATGCGCGCGCGCTCGCAGGCCTCGCGCAGCGACGTGACCTGCAGACCGTCGCGCCGGGCCTTCTCCACGGAGCGGCTGCCCTCGGGCAGGCCCACGAGGACGCTGAGGCCGTTGTCGCGCAGGTTCAGCGCGTGCGCGTGCCCCTGGCTGCCGTAGCCGAGGATCGCGACCGTGCGGCCGTGAAGGTCTTCGATGCGGGCGTCTTTGTCGGTGTAGGTGCGGGCCATGGTCGTTTCTCCTTCTTTCTTCAGTTCTCTTGAGGGGCGCTTCCGCGGGGCAGCGCGACGCGGCCGGTGCGGACCATCTCGAGGATTCCGCGCGGGCGGAGGAGCTCCACGAGGCCGTCGACCTTCTCGACGTCGCCGGTGATCTCGACCATCACGGAGTCGGGCGCGACGTCCACGATGCGGGCGCGAAAGATGTCGATGAGGCCGGCCACCTGCGCGCGCTCGGGCTCAGGGCAGCGCACGCGGATGAGGGCCAGCTCGCGGGCCACGGCCGGGACGTTCGTGACGTCCTTGACGTCGAGCACGGGCTCGAGCTTGAGGAGGTTCGCGGCCACGAGGCGCGAGGGAACTCGCGCGGTGTCGACCACGAACGTCATGCGGGAGATTCCGGGAGTCTCCGTGCCGCCGACCGTCAGGCTGTCGAGGTTCACGGCGCGTCTCCGGAACAGCCCCGCGACGCGCACGAGCACGCCGGGCTGGTCTTCCACGCGGGCGACGAGAGTGTGCTTCACGCGCTCACCGCCAGAGCCGTCTCGTGCGGGCGGCGGATCATCGCGTGGAGGTCCTGTCCCGCGGGGACCATGGGATACACGGCCTCCTCGGCCTCCACGACGAAGTGGACGAGCGCCGGACCCTTGGCCGCGCGCACGGCGTTCACCGTGGGGATGACGCCCTCGCGGGTCGTCACGCGGTGCGCGGGCAGGCCGTACGCGGCGGCCAGCGCGACGAAATCGGGCGAGAGCAGCGGAGTCGCGGCGTAGCGCTTGTCGTAGAAGAACTCCTGCCACTGCCGCACCATGCCGAGGAAGCCGTTGTCGACGATCGCGATCTTCACGTCGACCTTCTCCTGCATGAGCGTCGCGAGCTCGCAGAGCGTCATCTGGAAGCCGCCGTCGCCGGCGATGACCCACACCTCCGCGTCGGGGCACGCGATCTTGGCGCCGATGGCGGCCGGCAGCGCGAAGCCCATGGTGCCGAGGCCGCCCGAGGTGAGCAGCGAGCGCGGCTTCTCGTGCGGGTGGTACTGCGCCTCGAACATCTGGTGCTGGCCCACGTCGGTCACGATCACGGCCCCGCCGCCCGTGGCCCTCCACACGTCGTGGATCACGTGCGCGGCGAGGAGGCGTCCGTCGCTCGGGCGATGCACGATGTCGCGCGAGGCGGTGTCGCCCTTGCCCTTCGCGATGTCGGCCATCCATTCCGGATGCGACGCTTCGGCGACGACGGGCAGCAGCGCCTCCAGCGTGGCGCGCAGGTCGGCGCAGATGCCCACGTCGACGGGCACGTTCTTGCCGATCTCCGAGGCGTCCAGCTCCACGTGGATCTTCTTGGCTTTTCGGGCGTACGTTTCGAGTTTCCCGGTCACCCGGTCGTCGAAGCGCATGCCGAGCGCGATGAGGAGGTCGGCCTCCTGGATCGCCTTGTTCACGTAGGCCTCGCCGTGCATGCCCATCATTCCGAGGCAGAGCGGATGGCTGCGCGGAAAGCCGCCCAGGCCGAGGAGCGTGAGAGCGACGGGCGTTTCCGTTTTCTCGGCGAGCGCGGTGAGGAGCGCCGTCGAGCCGCTCTCGATCACGCCGTGCCCGGCCAGGATCAGCGGCCGTTCGGCGTTGGCGATCAGGGCGCACGCTTCCTCGATCTGAGCGGCGAGCGGCGCGCGCACCGGACGGCGCGCCCGTTTCGGCTCGGGCCACACGAGCTCCGTCGACGCCTGCTGGACGTCCTTGCAGATGTCCACGAGCACGGGCCCGGGACGTCCCGAGCGCGCGATGCGAAACGCTTCCGTGAGCGCGGCCGCGAGGTCCTCCACGCGGGTCACGAGCGCGTTGTGCTTCGTGATGGGGAGCGTGATGCCGGTGATGTCGGCTTCCTGGAACGCGTCCGTGCCGAGCGCCTTCGACGGCACCTGGCCCGTGATGAAGACGACGGGAATGGAATCCAGCATCGCCGTCGCGATGCCGGTGACGAGGTTGGTGGCTCCGGGCCCGGAGGTCGCGAGGGCGACGCCGACGCGCCCCGAGGCGCGCGCGTAGCCGTCGGCCATGTGGGCCGCGCCCTGTTCGTGCCGCACGAGCACGTGCCGCACGGGGTACTCGAGCATCGCGTCGTAAATGGGAAGAATCGCGCCGCCGGGATAGCCGAATACGGTGTCGACTCCCTCGCGCACGAGGCATTCCCACACGATCTGAGCTCCGGTTCTCTTCACACAAACCTCCCGGTCAGTTCGGGCTTCTCGCTGGCAGACCGTTCGTCGGCCGCTGCGAGGAGCTCGTCTCCATCCTTCAGAACGGCTCCCCGCGCGGCGTTCGTCACGAGCGCGCGATAGCGGCGGAGCCAGGGGCTGTCGACCTTGCGCAGCGCGGGCCGCCATTCGGCGCGCCGCCGCGCGAGCTCCTCGTTCGAGACGAGGAGGCTCAGCGTGCGGGCCGCGAGGTCGATCGCGATCTCGTCGCCGTTCCTCACGAACGCGATCGGCCCGCCCTCGGCGGCCTCGGGGCTCACGTGACCCACGCAGGCGCCGCGGGTGCCGCCCGAGAAGCGGCCGTCGGTGACGAGGGCCACCGTCTCGCCGAGGCCGCGGCCCATGAGCGCCGACGTGGGTGCCAGCATCTCCTGCATCCCGGGGCCGCCGCGCGGCCCTTCGTTGCGGATCACGACGACGGAGCCCTTGGCGACGCGTCCGGCGTCGAGCCCTTCGAGCGCGTCCTCCTGGCTCTCGAACACGATCGCGGGGCCGCGGTGGCGGTGCATCGCGGGCGTGACCCCGGCCGTCTTCACCACGGCTCCCTGAGGCGCGAGCGAGCCGAACAGCACCGCCAGCCCGCCCCGCTCGGAATGCGGGTTCGAGAGCGGACGGATCACCTCGTCGTCCGACGCGGGCGCGCCCAGGTGCTCGCGGAACGTGCCGGCGACCGTGGGCCGATCCAGGTGGAGCTGGTCCTTCAGGCGCTCGAGCAGAGCCGGCACGCCGCCCGCGCGATGCAGATCGTCCATGTGCCACGGCCCCGACGGCGCGACCTTCGCGAGATGCGGTGTGGCATCGGCGATGGTGTTGAGCCGCGCGAGCGGATACGGCACACCGGCTTCCTCGGCGATGGCGAGACCGTGGAGGATGGTGTTCGTGGAGCCGCCCATGGCCACGTCGAGCGCGAACGCGTCGTCCAGCGCCTCGCGCGTGACGATCTGCCGGGGCGTCACGTTCCGCGCGACGAGGTCGAGGATGCGCCGCGCGGCCTGACGGGCCAGCTCCTCCCGCTCGGGCGTGCGCGCGAGCGCCGTTCCGTTGATGGGGAGCGCGAGGCCGAGCGCCTCCATGAGGCAGTTCATCGAGTTCGCGGTGAAGAGCCCGGAGCAGGAGCCGCACGTGGGGCAGGCCAGGTCCTCGAGCTCCTTGAGCCGCTCCTCGCCGATGCGCCCGGCGCTGAACGCGCCCACGCCCTCGAACACGCTCACGAGGTCGATGGGCGCGCCCGAGCGGTCGCGGCCGGTGGCCATGGCGCCGCCGCTCACGAAGATCGCGGGGACGTCGAGCCGCACGGCGGCCATGAGCATCCCGGGCGTGATCTTGTCGCAGTTGGGAATCGCGACGAGGCCGTCGAACCGGTGCGCCGAGATCATCGTCTCCACGCAGTCGGCGATGAGCTCGCGCGAGGGGAGGCTGTGCTTCATGCCGCTGTGGCCCATGGCGATGCCGTCGTCGACGCCGATGGTGTTGAACTCGAACGGCACGCCGCCGGCCTCGCGCACCGCGGCCTTCACGAGCTCGGACATCTCGCGGAGGTGCACGTGCCCGGGCACGATGTCGACGTACGAGTTGACGATCGCGATGAAGGGCTTGCCCATGTCCGCGTCCGTCACGCCCGTGGCCTTCAGGAGCGCCCGATGCGGCGCCCGGTGGAAGCCCTTCTTGATTTCGTCGGATCTCATCGCCCCTGGTTTTCCTTTCTGGCCCAAAAAGAAAAACCCCCGGGTTTCCCCGGGGGTCGTCGTGTTCGATGTGGCTTGGCTGCTGCCTTCTCGCCTACTCGATCACCCGACCCCCGAAGGGATAAGGAGAAGTACCGAAATAAGAACGAGGACGAGAAGGGAGAGAACGGGGAGCACGCGCACGTCCAGCCCGGGTGCCAGGGAGCGAGCGGAGGCGGCGGTGCGGCTCATGCGAGTGGCGATACGGTAGGGACCCGCCCCCGCGCGTGTCAACGAAAAAGTTTCGATCGCCGGATTCGGTTCTTCCTCGCGTCGTAGACTTTCCGTTCACCCGATGGCCGACGGCGCGCGCGACGAAGACGTCTCGACACGGATCGACGACGCACGCCCCACCCACATCACCGGCGGTACGGTGGGCCCTGGCTCGGTTCGTCCCTGGGCGCTCAACCCCGTGGAGATCGGCGGCTTTCGCATTCTGGGAAAGCTCGGCGAGGGCGGAATGGGCATCGTCTACGAGGCCGAGCAGCCCAACCCGAAACGCCGCGTCGCGCTGAAGGTCGTGCGCGGCGGCCAGTTCGTGGACGAGCAGTACCTCCGCATGTTCCGCCGCGAGGCCGAGACTCTCGCGCGGCTCGTGCACCCCAACATCGCGTCGATCTTCGAGGCCGGGCGCACCGAGGACGGCCGCCACTTCTTCACGATGGAGCTCGTCACGGGCCGCACGCTGGGCGACTACGTGAAGGAGAGCCTGGGCGGCGACAAGCCCACGCCTGCGCAACTCCGTGAGCGGCTGCGGCTCTTCACGGTGATCTGCCGGGCGGTGGCCTACGCCCACCAGCGGGGTGTCATCCACCGGGATCTCAAGCCCTCGAACATCGTGGTCGCCGAGACCTCGGGCGGAAGCAGCCAGGGCCTCTCCGAGGTGAAGGTGCTCGACTTCGGCCTCGCGCGCATCACCGACGCCGACGTCGCGGCCACGGTCGTGAGCGAGATGGGCGCCATCAAGGGAACGCTGCCGTTCATGAGCCCCGAGCAGGCGAGCGGCCACACGGACGACATCGACCTGCGCACCGACGTCTACTCGCTCGGCGTGATCCTGTACCTCCTCCTGAGCGGCCGGTATCCGTACGACACGCGCCGCGGCGCGATGGCGCAGGCGATCCGCGCGATCTGCGAGGAGCCGCCGCGCCCGATCAACCAGAAGGGCAGCGTCCGGATCGACGAGGACCTCGAGACGATCACCCGGAAGGCGCTCGAGAAGGATCCGGACCACCGCTATCAGAGCGCGACCGCGCTCGCCGACGACGTGGAGCGCTACCTCGGGAACCAGCCCATCCTGGCGCACCCTCCGAGCGCGATCTACCAGCTCCGCAAGCTCATGAAGCGGAACAAGGCCGGCGTCGCCCTGGCGGGCGGCATGGCGGCACTCCTCCTCGCGGCGATGGTGGCGATCGTCGTCCAGTCCCGGCGCGTCGTCCGGGAGCGGGACCGTGCCGAGGCCGCGGCCGCGAAGGCGACGGGCGTCTCCGAGTTCCTCCAGAACGCGCTCGGAGGGGCCGACCCGTGGCAGAAGGGCTCGCGGAACGTGTCGCTCCTCGATGCTCTCGCGCAGGCCAAAGTCCGCTTCTCCGGCGCGAATGGCGGACACCCGCTCGTGCAGGCCTCCGTGCTTCAGTCGATCGGCGAGACGTACGGCAGCCTCGGGGAGTACGCGGAAGGGGAGCGGCTCATTCAATCGGCCCTGAAGCTGCACCTCGCCGCGACCGGCGAATGGAGCGAGGAGACCGCGGGCTCCAAGGCAGCTCTCGCCACGATTCTCGAGAAGCAGGCGAAGTACAAGGAGGCCGAGGGGCCCGCCCGCGACGCGCTCGCGTCGAGCCGCAGGCGCCATGGCGAGGCGCACGAGACGACGATCTCGCGGATGAGCGGCCTCGCGAACATCCTCGTGCAGGACGGGCAGCTCCGCGCGGCGCGCCCGTTCGCGGAAACGGCGCTCCGCCTTTCGCGCGGCCTCCCGAACGGCGAACGGGTCGTCGCGAAGTGCCTGATGGCGCTCGCGAACCTCGAGCAGCACGAGGAGCGCTTCGACGCGGCCCTCGTGCACAACAGGGAGCGCATCGCGATTCTCAAGGCCCTCCTGGGCACCCGACATGCGGAGGTCGCGCTCGCCGAGAACGAGCTGGGCACGAGCCTCATGCTCGCCGGCGATCTGGACGGCGCGGTTGCGACCTACGAGGAGGCGATCGCGATCTTCGTGTCGGTGCTCGGCGAGAGCCACCCCGAGGTCGCCACGACCCGCGAGAATCTCTCCAACGCGCAACTCCGCGCGGGGCGAACCGGCCTGGCTCTGAACCTCCTCGAGCAGGTCCTCGCGACGCGCCGGAAGATGCTGGGGGACGACTCGGAGGCCGTCGCACGAACCCTCGCGAACCTCGCCATCGTGTACGGTGTGGCCGGCAGGCTGGACACCGCGGAGAGCACGGGCCGGGACGCCGTGGACCGCCTCTCGCGGAAGCTGGGCCCCGAGCATCCCGACGTGGGGCACGTGCTCGCGCTGATGGGCGACGTGCTGAAGAGGCGCAGCAACCTGGACGAAGCGGAACGCACCCTGCGGCGGGCGCTCGCGATCCACGTGAAGGCTTTCGGCGAGGATGCCATTCCGGTCGCGGGGACGCGCTCGGCGCTGGGCAGCGTCCTCGTGGCTCGCCGGAAGTTCGCGGAAGCGGAGAGCCTCCTCGGGCAGGCCTGGCAGGTGCAGGAAAAGCCGCTCGGCGAGAAGGATCGTCAGTCGCAGAAGACGCTCAGGGCTCTCGTCGAGCTGTACAGAGCGTGGGGAAAGCCCGAGCAGGCCGCGGCGTTCGAGACGAAGGTCCTACCGGCCGGTTGAGGCCTGGAAACCGCCGACGTAGGGGAGCTTCGCGGCCACGGCGCGGACCTCGTCGAAGCGCGCGAGGAGGGCGCCCGTGGAATCCCACGTCCCGGCGAGCAAGGCGTCGCGCGTGGCTCCTTTCAGCGCGACGGAGGCCGTGAGATCTCCCGCCGTCACGGTCTCGCTCTCGAGATCCAGCGTGAATGCGATATCGGGTTGAGCCTCGGCCAGGGACTGGAGCTTCTCGACGACCTCGTAGGACGCCGTGACGCAGGGGAGACCGAGGACGAGCGCGTTGCCCGCGAAGATCTCCGAGAAGCTCTCTCCCACGATCGCCCGGATGCCGCGGCGCTGGAGCGCCTGGGGCGCGTGCTCGCGCGACGAGCCGCAGCCGAAGTTGCGGTTCACGAGGAGGATGGACGCTCCCCTGAACTCCGGCCGGTCGAAGGCGTGCGCGCCCGAGAGCGCCGCGCGGTCGTCCTCGAACGCGTGCTCGCCGAGCCCTTCGAACGTCACCGCGACGAGGAAGCGCGCGGGGATGATGCGATCGGTGTCGATGTCGTCGCCGCGGAGGGGGAGCGCGCGGCCGGAAACGGCGCGGATCGCGCTCACAGGAGCCTCCGCACGTCCACGACCTCGCCCGCCACGGCCGCGGCCGCGACCATCGCCGGGCTCATGAGGAGCGTGCGGCCCGTGGGGCTGCCCTGGCGGCCCGGGAAATTGCGGTTGGACGACGACGCGCAGACCTCGCGGCCGTTCAGCCGGTCGGGGTTCATCGCGAGGCACATGGAGCATCCGGCGTTTCGCCACTCGAAGCCCGCGTCGCGGAAGATCACGTCGAGCCCCTCGTGCTCGGCCGCGGTCTTCACGGCGACGGAGCCGGGCACCACCAGCGCGCGGACGTGCGGCGACACCTTCCGCCCCTTGGCGATCTTCGCGGCCTCGCGGAGGTCCGAGAGGCGGCCGTTCGTGCAGGAGCCTATGAACGCAACGTCGATGCGGGTTCCCTCGATGCGCTCGCCGCCGTCGAGCCCCATGTACGCGAGCGCCTCGGAAAGGGACGCGCGCTCGGGGCCGTCGGCGTCGGTCTCGTGCGGCACGTGGCCCGAGACGGGCACGGACTGGCCCGGGTTGATGCCCCACGTGACGACGGGCTCGAGCGACGACGCGTCGAGGGTGATGCGGTCGTCGTAGACGGCGTCGCCATCGGACGCGAGGGTCTTCCACCAGGCGACCGCGCGCTCGAACGCTTCGCCCTGCGGCGCGAACGGACGGCCCGAAAGGTAGGCGAACGTCGTTTCGTCCGGGTTCACGTAGCCCACGCGCGCGCCGCCTTCGATCGACATGTTGCAGAGCGTCATGCGCTCGTCCATCGACATCGCGTCCACGGCCTCGCCGCCGTACTCGTAGGCGAAGCCGTTGCCGCCGGTGACGCCGAGCCTGGCGAGGAGCGCGAGGATGACGTCCTTGGCCGCGACGCCGGGCGCGAGGCGCCCCGTGAGGTCTATGCGGCGCACCTTCAGGGGGTCGAGCGCGAGGCACTGGGACGCCAGGACGTCGCGCACCTGGGAGGTTCCGATTCCGAACGCCACCGCGCCGAACGCGCCGTGCGTCGAGGTGTGGCTGTCGCCGCAGGCGATCGTCATGCCGGGCTGGGTGAGGCCCAGCTCGGGCCCGATGACGTGGACGATGCCCTGCCGCTCGTCACCCAGATCGAAGAGCCGGATCCCGTGCTCGGCGCAGCTCCGAGAGAGGCGCGCCAGCATCTCGTCGGCCGCGGCGTCCGCGAAGGGGCGCGCCTGCGAGAGCGTGGGAACGATGTGATCCACGGTGGCCACGGTGCGGTCGGGGAACGCCACGCCGAGTCCGCGCGCCCGGAGCATCTCGAACGCCTGGGGGCTCGTGACCTCGTGAACGAGGTGGAGCCCCACGAAGAGCTGCGTCTGGCCGTTGGGGAGAGTTCGCACCGCGTGCGCGTCCCAGATCTTGCGGAAGAGCGTCGCGCCCATATGGGGGCGAGAGGGTAGCAGGCCCCTCCCTAGGGGGATCCCAGGTGGTTGCTGAAGGAGAAGTCGACCGTGCCTCCCGTTGCAATCATCGTCGCCGGTAGGGAGAGGTTCGTGGAGGATTCGGTGAGGAAGTACGAGGAGCCGCTGCTGTTGGTCGGGACGAAATAGGTGAGATGAACGCGCGCGACGATGTAGGGAGAAGGCGAGGCGCTCTGCTCGAGGATGCGGATCGTCGCGGTGTGATTGCCTTGGGAGAGGCGCACCAAGTTGCCGGCGATCGTCGTCTCCGCCCCGTTCCTCGTGTTCCTCTGGGAGCTGAGCAGCACGCCGTCGACGAGGATCTCCGCGCGCCGCAGCGTTTCGAGCCCGTCGGCGTTCCGGAGCAGCACGTCGACGCCCCAGCTGGGGTCCTGATACGAGAGGTGTACGGGCGGCTCGGTCGGGCTGTCGGAACAGCCTGCGAGCGCGACGAGGAGCACGAGAGGATGGAACCGGCGCGCGAATGTCATGGGTTTCTCCTCAGAACCCGGTTCTGGTTTCGAAGCTGATGGACTCCCCCGTGGCGAGGGTGGCGGATCGGGACAAGGGGCCCGAGTACGACTGGGGTGTGCTCGACACGCCGTTCTGGTAGTAGGAGTGCGTGATCTGCAGGTAGGTCAGGACGTAGGGGCTCGGCGAGACGGTCTGCTCCCGGATTCGAATCGAGATGACGTGGGGACCGAGAGGAAGAACCGCCGCGGTTCCGCTCACGAGGATCTCGGAACCCACCGGGGTGTTCGACTGGTTCGCGAGGAGCACTCCGTCGACGAGGATCTCGGCTCGCAGGAGGGTTGGTGCCCCGTCGGCGTTGCGAATCCGGACGCCGAGGCCGTAGCTTCCACCGTCATAGCTCGTATGGACGGGAGGTTCCGTTGGACTTTCGGTGCAGCCGAGCAGCGCGACCGCCAGAAACGAAAGAACCACCCAGCGGCTGATTCTCATGAAGGGCCTCCTGGTACTGATTGCAGCAAGCAATCTGCCTGCCGCTCGACGTGTCCTCCGCTGGCTACTCGAAGTACCCGGAGACGTCCAGGATCATGTGCGTGGCGCCCGAGGGAAGGTCTGCGTAGACCTTGACCTCGCCCGCACCCGAGAGCGGCACCATGCTGCTGCTCGCGCGGGTGACACCGGGAAAGAAGCTGATTGCGGAGGCGTTGGGAGGCGCCGACGTCGCGGGGTAGAGGCGCAGGCTACCGGTGCTCGAGGGCTGGAGCACGGTGACGTTCGCGGAAACGGACTTCGCCGTGAGGGGCACGCCGCACCGCCCGCCCACCTTCCAGAGACGCTCCTCGCCCGCGCCGAGCGCCGGGCCTCCGTACGGGCCGTCGGCGTCGCGGGTGTCCAGCACGCGGCACGGCTCGAGCGTATAGAACCGCAGGGGACCTTTGCAGGCCGGGTCGATCGTCGAGACTCCGGCGACGTTCTGGCTGCCACAGGAGGCCGTGACGAGGCACGAGATGGAGACGTTTCCCGACGCGCCGGGCGTGAACGTGACGGTATTCGTGCCCTGCCCGGCGGTGAGCGTCCCA
>JAEUQS010000666.1 GCA_016789625.1 Acidobacteriota bacterium
CGCCCTGCAGAACTTCTCGCGGTTCCGCGTGAACGTGTTCCGGCAGCGCGGAACGCACGCGATCGTCATGCGCGTCATCCCCGTGAAGATCCCGACGTTCGAGGAGCTGATGCTCCCGAACACCCTTCGCGAGATCGTGAACCTCAAGAACGGCATCGTGCTCGTCACGGGCCCCACGGGATCGGGCAAGTCGTCCACACTGGCCGCCGTCATCGACGTCATCAACCAGACGCACAGCTTCCACATCGTGACGATCGAAGACCCCATCGAGTTCATGCACCCGCACAAGAGCTCGACGATCCACCAGCGGGAGCTCCACGCGGACTGTCCCACGTTCTCCCGCGCGCTCCGCTCGGCGCTCCGTCAGGCGCCCAAGGTCATCCTCGTGGGCGAGATGCGCGACGTCGAGACCATCGAGATCGCGCTCGAGGCCTCCGAGACCGGCCACCTCGTGCTCTCAACGCTCCACACGACCGATGCCGCCAAGACCGTCGACCGCATCGTCGGCGTCTTCCCGAAGAACGAGGAGCAGATCATCCGCACGCGCCTCGCCAACGCCTTCCGCTTCATCGTGTCGCAGCGGCTCATCCCGAAGGCCGACAGCCTCGGCCGGGTCGCCGCCATCGAGATCCTGAGATCCAACTCGAGGACCCGTGAGTACATCGAGCGCGGCAGCTCGGGCGAGGAGGGGCGCTCCCTCGTGGACGCGATGAAGGACGGCGGCAACGAGGGGATGCAGACGTTCGATCAGGTGATCGAGCAGCTCATCAGGAAGCGCGTCATCGGCTTCGACACGGGCCTCCAGTACGCGACGAACGCCGGGAACCTGCGCATCGAGCTGGCCGACTTCGTGCCCTGAGATTCGAGTCAGCGCGCGGCGGCGAGAGCGCGGCGCATCTCGGCCGCGGTCTCGAACCGGCTCGAGGGCTCCGCGGCGAGTGCGCGGCGCACCACCGCGGCGAGGGCCGGAGAGACGCCGGGAGCCGCCTGGCTGAGGGGCGTGTGCCGCTCGGCCGCGGCGTCCCGGTACGACTCCACGAGCGTGGTCGCGGGGTAAGGCCTTCGACCGGCGAGGAGCTCGTAGAGCACGACGCCGGCCGACCACAGGTCGGAAGCTGGCGTCGCCGGCTCCCCGAGCGCGACCTCGGGAGCGATGTAGCCGATGGTGCCGAGCACCGAGCCCGCCGCGGTGAGCGGCGTCTGCGCGTCCTCGCCGTCGTGGACCGACCTTCCGAGCCCCAGGTCCATCAGCTTCACGTGCAGCCCGCCGTCCTGGGACTCCGCGAGGAACACGTTGCCGGGCTTCACGTCGCGGTGCACCAGACCGAGGGCGTGCGCCGCGCCCAGGCCCGCGAGCACCTGGTCGAGGATCTCGATCGCCGCGTCCGCGGGAAGAGGGCCCCGGCGCACGACGGCGCCGAGGTCTTGCCCGGAGAGGCGCTCCATCACGAAGAACGCGCGGCCCGTGTCGGTTTCGCCCGCGTCGTACACGGCCACGGTGTTGGGATGCTGGAGCCGGGCCGAGAGGCGCGCCTCGCGCACGAAGCGCTCGTGCGCCTGGGACGTGCGGAGCTGGTCCTCGTCGAGGAGCTTGATGGCCACGCTCCTCGAGAGCGTTTCGTCACGGGCTTCGTACACGACGCCCATGCCGCCCTTGCCGAGCCGCTTCGTGAAGACGTAGCGGCCCAGCAGACGCCGCGGCACCGCCTGGGTGAAGACGAGCCGGCCCCTGCATTCGGGACAGGGACCTTCCTCGTCGCCGCAGAGCCCGCAGCGCAGGCATTCCGAAAGGAACGACCCTTCTCGTCCCGAGAGGTGCGCCGCGAGGCGCCGCCGGCTGTCGGCCTCGCGTGAGGCGCGCTCGGCCAGCCTCCGGCCCTCGAGCTTGAGGGCCAGCCCGCGCGCGAGAGCCTGCAGCGCGTCGGTCTCTTTCACGTTCCAGGGCTCCTCGCTGCGCTTCTCGGCGAGGGCCCAGAGGCCGAGGGGCTCGCCGTCGGTCGCGAGAATCGGGACGAGGAGCGTCACGCCGCTCCTGCGGAGCTCGTCGGCGATCGCCCTCTCGGTGGCATCGAGGCGCTCGGGCGAGGCGACGCGGGACCCTCGCAGCACGGCCAGCACGCGCCTCACCGACACGGCGGGCAGCGCGAGACGGGACAGGCCCGTGGCGCCGCTCCCGACGGCCGGAAGGGGCCCGGTCGAGGCCGTCGGCGGAGGCGCCGTCTCGAGGGCCGAGAGCGCCTGTGTGGGGGTGTCGTCCGTGCCCCGGTTCCTGGTTCCTGCCGGCGGTGCAGGTGGCGGTGCCGCAGGCGATGTTTCGGCGGCGCGGGGCGCGGGGGAGGCCGCGCCGGGGACCTCGTCCCAGGGGAGGAGCCAGAGGCGCTGGGCCAGCGGACGCAGCGAGGTCTCGACCCTTGCGATGAGCCCTTCCACCTCGGCCTCCGGGTGAGCTGCCGGCGGAGAGTCCCCGAGGTAGGAGGTGACGAGCGTGGAGGGGTCCCTCGCATCCCGGTAGAAGAGCCGGTCCAGGCCGCGCTGCGCGGCCGCGCGCAGGGGCTGCAGAACGAGGAGGGCCGCGGCCGCGAGAAACGCGGTGACCGTCTCGCCCGGACGCGAGAGCCCGGGGACGAGGCTCGTCGCGAGGGCGGTCGCCGCGGGAGCCGCGAGGAGAAGAGCCACGAGGAGCGCGATCGAGGCTGCCGCGTAGGCCGTTCCCTTGCGCACCAGCCGGTCGACCTCGAAGAGACGCCTCCGCGAGACGGCGAAGGCGAGGGAGACGGGGAAGACGATCGACAGCAGCGCGAAGTACTGCTCGACGTGCCAGCGCTCGTCGAGCTCGAGGTTGTCGACGATCACGAGCACCACCACCCACGCGGCCGTCGGCAGGGCCACGAGGCGGGCCTTCACGTGCTCCTCGCCGCGGGGGCGGAACGCCGCCAGGAAGAGGCGGACGATCGCGGCCAGATTCGAGAGGAGGACGGCGAGGTTGACGAACGCGAAGAACCCCTCGCTGCGGGCCAGGTCCATCGGGCCGCGCGTGGCGAGGACCCAGAGCGCGTAAGCGGCGGGAGCGACAGAGAGGAGACCGACCGACAGGAGCGTGAGCGTGCCCGCCGCCTTCACGCGGGACGGGAAGACCGTCAGGAACGCGAGGATGAGCCCCGGCTGGATCGCGACCGCGACGGCCAGCGTGCCGAGACCGAAGAGATCGGGCCAGGGTCCGAGACCGAGGGCCTGAAGACTCGGTCCCCCTTGCACGAAGCCCAGCACCGGCAGGATCGCGAGGAGATATCGCGGCGCGGGATCCGCCGTGCGCGCCCGGGCGAGCATCACCGCGACGGCGAGGTGCACGCCGAACGTCAGGCTGCCGAAGACGAACGCCGAGATCCCTCCGGAGTTGCGCAGGTGCGCCGTCGAGGCGAACCCGAAGACCGTCGTCGCGAGCACGGCGACCGCGAGCGTGATGGACGCGGGCACGGCGGGAGGGGCCGCGGCTCCGCCCGGGAGCGACGGGGGCTCCGCGCGCCGGGACGGATCCTCGGGAGTCATGGGGGGCATTCTGCCCCTCCGGCTCAGAACGTGTTGCCGAAGCCGAAGTAGAGCCGGTAGGCCTTTTCGGACTCCCGCCGGTCGAGCGGGCGGGCGGCGTCGAGCCGGAAGACGCCCACGGGCGTGATCGCGCGGAGACCGAGGCCCAGCGACTTCGAGAGGTACGTCGAGAAGTCCTTCGAGGAATCGAAGACCGACGCGGCGTCGAAGAACGCGACCCCCGTGAGCCGCCAGAAGAGCGGGAAGCGCAGCTCCTCGTTGAGGACGAGGAGGTTGCGGCCTCCCACGTACGACGTCAGGTCGCCCAGCTCCTCCGTGGGCCCCAGCGTGTCGCGCTCGTAGCCGCGCACGCTGTATTCGCCTCCCGCGAAGAACCGCGCGTCGGGGAGCAGGCTCTCGCCGGCCGGGCTCCGCGCGAGGCCGGCCCGGGCCGACTGAGCCCAGAGGAGCGGGAAGCGCGACTTCTCGAAGATCGGCACGTAGAGGTTCACCTGGCCGAAAGCCCGCGTATAGCGAAAGTCGCTCCCGAGGAAGCCGCCGGTGCCCGAGAGGTCGAGGCTCGCGAACAGGCCCTTGGAGCCGAGGAGCGCGTCCTTGCGGCTGTCGTAGACGATCTGCGCGCCGACGTAGGGGTACGTGATCTCGATATCGAAGAGGCCGGGGAAGAACGGGTCGGGCACGCGCTCCTTCA